>CAYRDV010000398.1:0-5862 GCA_964422885.1 uncultured Candidatus Sericytochromatia bacterium | reverse complement strand
ATTTCACTTTTTTTAGAAAAGGAATTTTTTAAGTAGGGTGGTAATGAATCTACAAGCTCAAATTGCCAAAAATGCTGACCTAGGGCAATTTTAAAATGTTCACCCATCCAGTTATTTTTGTCAGTTTTTTGAATTGTTTTAGAATAACCCTGGGGGTTTTCAAACCAATACCTGTCTTTGTTCCATGTGTAATTAGGCAATTGAATACATTTCCCGTTTTCAGGATATATTAAATCCCAGGAAAGATTAAACCCATGAGTATACAATAAAGATAATGAATCAAAAATTACTTCTTTTTCATCTTTATCTCTTTTCATTGAAGGAAGAGTTATTCCGGCCTGTTCTGTAATAAACAGGGCTTCATCAACCATGGGGGAAAGGATCGGGTGAGGGCTGATTTCTATAAATGTATTAAATCCATCATGAATCATATTTTGAATAGCATTGGTAAAAAGTACAGTTTCTCTTAAATTTTTTATCCAGTATTCAGAATTTAATTCGCTTCCGTCAATAATATTCCCTGTAATTGTAGAATATATTTTATGTTCTGTTGATTTTGGTTTAATATCATGTAAAAGCCTTTCCAACTCAGGTTTAAGTGAATCCATCTGGTTGCTGTGAGAGGCAACAGAAATTTTTACTTTTCGGCAATAAAGTCCTTTTTCTTCAAGTGTTTTAGAGATAAGTTCAATCGCTTCAGTATTGCCGGTTAAAACTGTGCTTTTGGGACTATTACAAGCTCCGATTGAAACCTGGTCCCCATAACTTTTTATCAGTTCTTTTGCTTTATCCAGTGTCAATTCTGTAACAATCATCCCTCCCTGACCCATCTTTTTTTTCATCTGTTTACTTCTTTCACACATAATTTTTACAGCATCTTCAAATTTTAATGCTCCTAAAATATATGCTCCTCCAACCTCTCCCATACTGTGGCCAATAACTGCTTCTGGTTTTATTCCCAATGAATCCCATATTGCGGCCAGGCCGATCTGAATGGCAAATAAAACGGGTTGAATAATATCGGGCTGCTCAAATAATGTTTCATCTTCATTGTTTTCTATTAAATCTATTAGCGACCAGTTCAAATATTTTCTAAATTCTGATTCACATTGTTGTATAACTTTTTGAAATACCTGATCTGTTTCCAGCAACTTTTTTCCCATTCCAAGCCAGTGTGAACCTTGTCCTGGAAATACAAAGGCAATTTTCCCGGAAGTTTTGAAATCATTTTTGCCTTTTTTTACAACATCAAAGTATTCAATATTCAATAGCTCCAGAATTTCTTCTCTTGAAGTACCCGAAACAGCAAAGCGGTGTTTAAAATGGCTTCTTCTTTTACTGGCGGTATAACAAATATCATTTAATTCTGTTTTTGGATTTTCTTTGATAAATTTTGCATAGGAATTGATCATTTCTTTGAGGTCAAGCTCATTTTTAGCAGAAACCGGGAGAGTTAGGTTTTTATTGGATATTTTCCTATTTATAGTTTGTGGTGGTTCCTCAACTATAACATGTGCATTGGTTCCGCTAATTCCAAAGGAACTTATACCCGCAATCCGTTTATCATTTGGAAGTTCCCAAGACTGCAATTTACCTGGAATCATAAATGTTTCTGTCAGATAGTTAATATGGGGATTTAATTTTTTGAAATGAACATTTCCCGGTATTTTTTTGTATTTTAAAGCAAGAAGAACTTTAATTAAACCAGCAATACCAGCAGCAGACTCAAGGTGGCCAATATTAGTTTTCACTGAACCTATTAATAATTTTTCAAATTTTGACCTTTTTTTACATAAAACTTCAGTAATTGCCCTAACTTCAATTGGATCTCCAATCGGCGTACCTGTACCATGAGCTTCAATATAGCTAATATCTTCAGGTTTAATTCCAGAACGAATTAAAGCTTTTTGTAATACCTCCTGCTGGGCCAGCCCGTTTGGTGCAGTTAAACCGTTACTGTTTCCGTCATGATTAATATAAGAGCCTTTAATTATTCCCAGAATATTATCATTATCTTTAATCGCATCGGATAAACGTTTCAATATAATGATTCCACATCCTTCCCCTCTGGAATAACCATTTGCTGAAGCATCAAAAGTTTTACAATGCCCATCTGGAGACAGAGCATTAATTTTACAGAAATAAATCGTATTATCCGGTGCCAGGATCAGATTTACCCCTCCGGCAATTGCCATGTTACACTCACCATTTTTCAGACTTTGGGTAGCGAGATGAACTGTAACCAGTGATGAGGAACAAGCTGTATCAATAGGAATATTGGGCCCCTGTAAACCAAGAACATAAGAAATACGACCAGAAGCAACACTGACAATATTACCAGTCCCACAATATGCATCAATTAGGCTGGTATCTCCGGAATTTATCTGTAGTTTTGAGTAATCTGTTCCTGAAATACCTATAAAAACTCCTGTTGGTGAACCTTTCAATTCTTCAATCGGCTGACCGGCATTTTCCAGAGCTTCCCAGGTAACTTCAAGCAATAGTCTTTGCTGGGGATCCATACCAATCGCTTCTCTTGGAGAAATGCCAAAGAATTGGGGATCAAATTTATCGACATTTTTGATAAAAGCACCGTTTCGGACATACATTTTGCTCTCAGCTGTTCTATCTTCACTATAATATTTTTCAATATCCCAACGCTCAACCGGAATTTCTGTGACAGCATCTTTTCCTGTTTTTAATAATTCCCAGAATTTTTCGGGGGTATCCGAATCGCCTGGAAACCGGCAAGCCATTCCTATAACTGCAATGGGCTCATTATTCTGCCTATTAAATTCTTCTGTTATTGTCTCCTTTTCAGGTTGATTTTTTACCAGGAAAGAAGTTAAAGTTTCTATATTCTGATAATCCCATAATATAGTTTCATATAATGGTTTTTTTAACCAATCTTCAAGTGCCTTTACAAACATGATTGCTGATGCTGAATCAACACCATAATATGAGAATGGTTTATCTGGTAAAATATGAGATTTATTAACCCCAATTTCGCTTGTTAGCCATTCAGTAATCCATACGGTTATTTCATCTTTGGTTTTTACATCCTTTTGAATTTGGGACTGGACTTCCTTTTCCTTAATTTCATCCTTTATTTCTGCTGCAACAGGTTGTATTACTTCTGTTTGAGTCCATCTTTTAATTTCTTTAACCAAACCATCTTTTAGGTCTGCCTGAAATGATTTTTTACAGGCATGACGCATAATTTTACCACTGGATGTTTTTGGTATAGTACCGGATTTTAGAAGAACTACCGAATAGACTGGTACATTAAAATTTTCAGTAACAGTTTCTACAACTGTTTCTATTATAGGATCAGGATTAAAATCAGAAACATTACCTTTTCCAGAATCTACTTCCAGGAAAATGATCAGTGATTCCTTTCCTTCAATATCTACAGAAAATGCCGCTCCACATCCGGGACGAATTTCTTTATGTTTTGCTCTTTGTTGTTCAATTAGCCTTTCTATATCCTGAGGGAATATATTTTTACCTCTGATAATGATCAAGTCCTTAATTCTACCAGCAACAAAAAGTTCATCATCATGAAAATAACCTAAGTCTCCGGTTTTGAAAAATGGACCCTCATTGGTATCTGCGATAAATAAATTAAAATTTTCCGCAGTTTCTTCAGGTTTATTCCAGTAACCTTTAGAAATATTTTTTCCTGATAACCAGATTTCCCCTATTTCTTCATTTTTACATTCTATTTTTGTTTCTGGGTTAACCACCCTTATTTTTTCTTCAAGCCAGGGTAAACCTGAGCCTACCAGAGTAAAGGAATTCTCACTATCAATTTGGGCTGGTATAATTAATTTTTTTTCAAAATCATCTTTTTTTACCGTATGATAATAAGGTCTTTTTTCAGTTGGAGTTACAGCGATAAATACTGTTGCTTCAGCCATTCCGTAAGCAGGAAAATGATTGCCATTTTTAAAGCCACAGGGTGCAAAAAATTTAGTAAATCTTTCAAGAGTCCCATAGCTAACAGGTTCAGCCCCGTTAAGGGCATATTTCCAGTGGCTTAAATCAAGTGTATCCCTTTGTTCTGGTGTAATTTTACGAACACATAGATCATATGAAAAATTTGGTCCGCAGGTGTTCTGCGCTTTATATTTGGACATCAGGTTCATCCATCTGAAAGGGTTTTGTAAAAAAGCAATAGGTGACATTATTACAGTCTTTTTTCCCTGGAATAATGATAATAAATGACCCATTAAACCCATATCATGATAAAGTGGACACCAGAAAACCTGATCTCCTGCATCCTGATTTAATGCCAGATTAAGCATTTTTAAGTTATAAACCATATTTTCATGAGAAATCATTACCCCCTTTGGTGAGCCAGTTGAACCGGATGTATATTGTAAAAAAGCAAGGTCTTCTCTATTTACATTTGTGTCAGCCCAATCTCCTGCAAGTTTCATTTCAACATTATCTGTTGTTACCCATTGAACATTTTCCATTTTTGCACCAGGAGCATTTGTTATCACCTGTTTGCCCATTAAAAGAATATTTGTGGTAGTTAAGATAAATTCGGACTGAGAGTCAGAAATTACTGCATGAAGTCGTCTTAAAGTGTGCTCTAGCCTGTTTATTTCGGGTGGATAAGCTGGTACTGCAACAACACCAGCATAAAGACAGCCCAAAAATGTTGCACTAAAATCAAGACCCGGTGCAAATAATAATAAGGCTCTTTTACCTGTAGCCCCTTTACTTTGAAGTAAAGCCCCGATTGCTCTGGCTTTAGTATCTAATTCATCAAATGTGAATGAAGCTTCCTCGACTTCTCCGTTTTTCATAAAAATGTAAGCAGTATCGTCAGGTTGGTTTCCTGCTCTATAGCGTAAAATTTCTACAAATGAATTAAAATCCTTTTCAAGTTTAAACTTTTTTTCCAACATTACCTTCCTACCTTACATATAGTGCAGAGATTAAAAACTCAGGCCTCTGCACTACTACAATTAATTTCTTCTTTAATAATTAAATCTGATAATTTGCTCATATCAGAAGCTAAAACCAGTGGTTTTATCTGAGCATCATCTGCACCCAATTTTACCTGTTGGTTTCTGAAAATTTCCATACTTCCTTTTGATAATAGTTTTACCGAAAGAGGAGCAAGATCTTTTGCATCTCTATGACTTTTGTATTCCCAGTTTTGCTCACATAGTTTATCATCAAGATATTTGGCCATTTTTTTTATTTTTTCTTTGTCTTCATCATCTGGAATTTCCATCAAAACTGTATAATTTGGTGGGTAAATATTTTGATTTGGAACCATTGAATAAAATGGTATAAGCGTTTCAAAATGGTTTGAGGTAAGTTTTATCGCTTCATTTACATGGTGCTCAGTCATTTTTTCTCCGGCAATATTACAGGCTCTGCCAGCTTTGGCAACAAATTTAACACACGGAGTATTATTATATTTTTCTGTTACTTCAAGGATGTCTCCTATATCATATCTGTACATTCCAGCATTGGTGGTATAAAGAATTTTGTATTTTTTCCCAATTTCCAGTTGGTGAGTTAAAAGTACTTTTTCATAATTTTCATCTTCTACTTCAACAAATTCATAAAAATGCGCCAGTATTGCCAATGGACCACCGATAACTTTATCAGTATATGGAATATTGCACCAACCTTCGGTTGCAGAGTAAATTGCGTCTCTGATAACTATTTTTTCTTCAAAAAGTTTATCCAGTTCTTTGATGTAACTACCTGCTGTACTACTTTTCCAGCAAATAAGTAAATCTATATTTGGCCAGACTTCAGTTGGTTTTAAAATCCCTGATTTTTTTATTAATGATTCTAATTTGCTTGCCAGCTCAGGATTTTCTTTATGTATTT
>CAYRDV010000397.1:0-5864 GCA_964422885.1 uncultured Candidatus Sericytochromatia bacterium | reverse complement strand
CCTCTGGAAAAATTATCTGAACGCCTGATTAGTACATATAATGCCTGGGAAACTGCTCCTAAAATAGGCGCTTTCCACTTTATTGCAGATGTTCCTGCTCTGATGATAGTTCTGGCAATTTCCTGTCTTGTTTATATAGGTATAAAAGAGTCAAAAAATGCCAGTAATATAATGGTTGGCATAAAATTATTTATTATAGTAATGGTAATTTTAATCGGTGTGTTTTATGTTACCCCTTCTAACTGGAGTCCTTTTGCTCCTAATGGTTTTGAAGGGATAATGAAAGGAGTATCTGCCGTATTCTTTGCTTATATTGGTTTTGATGCAATATCTACAACTGCCGAAGAGTGTGAAAACCCACAAAAGGATTTGCCTCGAGGTATAATGTATTCACTTTTAATTTGTACGGTCCTCTATGTAGCTATTTCTCTTGTTCTTACCGGAATGGTAAATTATACTGAGCTGGCAGTTGGCGATCCTTTAGCATTTGCTTTTCAGAAAGTTGGCTTAAACTGGATTAGCGGAGTAATTTCATTAAGTGCAATTGTTGCTATGGCAAGTGTCTTACTTGTATTTCAGATGGGTCAGCCAAGGATCTGGATGAGTATGAGCCGTGATGGTCTTATACCTAAAATATTTTCCAGAATACATCCCAAATTCAAAACCCCTTCTTTTGCCACAATTGTTACGGGTCTTTTAGTAGCTGTACCGGCATTATTTCTTAATCTTACTGAAGTTACAGATTTAACCAGTATTGGTACTTTATTTGCCTTTGTTCTGGTCTGTGGTGGTGTTTTAGTTCTTGATGCCAAAAAGCAGACAGCAGAAGGAGCTTTTAAAGTTCCTTATCTTAATGGAAAGTACTTAATTCCAGCATTATTTCTGATGACAGTTTTTGTAATTAAAGGTTATTATCCTGATATAATAAGTGGGTTTTTCAGTATGAGTGATCCTACAAAGCCTGATGCTTCTTCCTGGGATATTTTAAAAGAAAAACTGCCAATGGTTCTTTTTATAATTACTTCAATTATTATTAGTGTTTTATCTTTTACAAAAAATCTTTCAGTAATTCCGGTACTTGGCCTTCTGAGTTGCTTTTACCTAATGACAGGGCTTGGATACCTTAACTGGGTCAGGTTTTTATCATGGCTGGTTATTGGGCTTTTTATCTATGCTTTTTATGGCTATAAGTCCAGTAAGCTGAATGTAAATTAAAGATTATTTAAGTGAATTATTAGCATTTAAGCGTCCGCCACTGATTGTTTTATCAGTAAAATCAGTTAGCGGATCTACCCCGTTCATCAATCTTAATTTAATCTGCTGTGGAGTCGCCTCAGGGTATTTATTCAATATCATGCTGGCAACACCGGAAACATGAGGCACTGCCATCGATGTTCCTGATTTTGTCTCATATTTTCCATTTGGAATGGTTGAATATATTGAGTCTCCTGGTGCAGACAAATGAACACTGTTTTTTCCATAATTTGAAAATTCCGGCATTTTGTCATTCCTATCCGAAGCAGAAACCGAGATTATATTGGTAAGATCATAACTAGCAGGGTAAAACTCCTGCTGGTCATTACTTCTTCCATCATTACCAGCAGCAGCAATGAACAGAGGTGAGTTATCTATGGCATCTTTTAAAGCCTGGCTGTAATCTCCTCCTCCCCAGCTATTATTGGTAATCTGTGCTCCATTATTAGTGGCATAAACAATAGCCTTTATTGCATCAGCAGTACTACCTTCACCGCTATCTCTCATAAATTTTAGTGCCATTATTTGAGCACTTCCGTTCCAGTTAACTCCGGTAGTACCCTGACCATTATTGCCTTTTGCGGCGATTGTACCAGCTACATGTGTTCCATGACCATATTTATCCATTGGATCGCCATCATCATAGGCAAAATCAAAACCATGAATATCATCTATATATCCATTATTGTCATTATCAAGCCTATCACCTTCAATTTCCCCCTGATTTACCCACATATTATCTTTTAAATCTGGATGTTTGTAGTCCACGCCTGTATCAATTACAGCGATAATAACGGGCTTTTTCACAGTTGCAGGCATAACTGCCCATGCTTCTGGAGCATCTATATCAGCATCATTTTTACCATTATTCTGTCCTGTATTATTAAGTGCCCAAAGATTTTTTGAGAGATCATTCGGTAACATTTTTGAAGGTAAATCTTTTATTCTGATAATAAAATTTGGTTCGGCAAAAATAACATTATTATTTTTTTCCAGTTGTTGAATTACATTTTCTATGGGCAATCTTTTATCAAAGTTTACACGATAGAGATTGTCTGTTGATGCAGATTTAATTCCGTTTTTTGGTGCCGGAAGTTTTTCCAGAAGTTGTAAATTTACTCCAGATAAAAATAATGAGGATTCATTTCCTGGATTCAAATCTGGTTTAATGCGAATCAATAATTCACCAGAAATATGTTCTCCAAGTTTTTTTTTACTTTTTGAAATTTGTGGGGTAATTTTAAGCTGATCAAAATTTGCTAAGCTATTATAAACAGAATAAGTATCCTGAACCTTTATCTGGTTAGAAGGTCCATTATCGAAGGTTTTAACCGAGCTAGAGCTAACTGGTGTAATCATTAAATACCTTTCTGGATAATAAGAGTTAAGATAAGTTTAATTATATACTAAATTTAGTACAACTTGCTAATGTTTTTACAATAAATAGATTTAAAAGCAAAATTAGTATAAAATTATCAATTAATGAGTATTGTTGAGCCTAGCAGGAACCCCTTTAAGGGATTTGTATGTCAAAAAAAATTTCTTTGGTGATTGTTGAAGATAATGAGTTAATGCTATTTGGGATTAGTAGTGCTCTTTCAAACTTTGAGGAAATAGAACTTATTGGTACAGCCGGAGATGGTAAAAAGGGGCTTGAGGTAATAGAAAAATTATCACCACAGGTTGCTTTGATTGATATCAGAATGCCAAAAATGAATGGAATTGAGTTGACCAAAGCTATTCGTGAAAAAGAAATAAATACAAATATTGTAATCATTACTTCAATTGAAGATGATGAATGGTTATTCAAGGCATTTTTAGCTGGTGCAAATGCCTATACACTGAAAGATATTCAACCTGAAGAACTTTTTAATACCATAAAAATAGTTTCTAATGGTCTAACCCTTATCCAACCTACAGTGGCTAAAAATGTGCTTCAGGAATTACAAAATATAAAAAAAGCAAAGTCTGGAAATAAACTTTCAGAAAGCTTAACGGAAAGAGAATTTGAAATTCTGACCCTGATTGCTAAAGGTTATAAAAATAAACAAATTGCTGATTCGAGCTTTATTACCGAAGGAACAGTAAAAATCCATATTAATAATATTCTGCGAAAATTAGGTGTTGCAGATAGAACGCAAGCTGTAATAAAAGCGATTGAGAATGATCTTTTGTGATAAAAAATTTAGTAGGCCAAAGAACCTTTATTTTTCTTTCATTTATTGGATTTTTTATTATTAGTTTTCTATTTGCAATGGTTATAACAAGAAATATGGTCGAAAGGGATCGAGCAACTATAACTCTTAAACGTACAGGTAATATAATTGGAAATTTGCTAAGAAAAGAGCTTTCCAAACCACCTTATAGATTTACCAGTTTTTTTTTACCAGTAAATAAAAATCTTTATAATACACCATCCGAATATCAGCTTTCGTATGAAGAATTTTTAAAAAATCAAAATACATTGAATAAAAATATTGCTCAAAAAGTAGAATTTATTGAATCATCAATAAAAGTCGGGAATGGGCTTAACGCATTTACTGATAATAAATCTGGTTATTTTTTTTACCCTGTAAATTATATAAAAATAGATAACTTATCAGATATTAGCGGAAATTTTAAAAATATGTTTTTACAAAGTAATAATGTTAATTATGATTTTGTTATAAATAAAACTGATAAATTTTTAAATTATTTTTTTATTGAAGTAAAACCAGATAAAAAAATTCTAATTCTTTTGTCTGCACCCAAAGATCCTGATCCCTTTTACCCTAATAATAAACGTCAGGCAATAATCATTTGCCTGAAAAACTCAGACACATTTCTCTCTCATGTTGAAACTTTTAGTTTTTCTAATGGGAATTAAAAACCATATTTTTTATTAACAATATAAAGTGGTCTTTCTTTAACTTCATTGTAGATTCTACCTACATACTCACCAATTATTCCAATGGTAATTAACTGAATACCACCCAGGAAAAGTATCGTAACCATTATTGACGGATAACCGGGAACATCAGAGCCAAATAATAGTGTTTTTGAAATTATTATTAAAGCATAAACAGATGCTACTAATGAAACAACAAACCCAAGATAAGTCGCAAACTGAAGCGGAACTATACTAAAACTAGTAATACCTTCAATCGCAAAATTCCATAACTTCCAGTAATTAAAGCTGGTTATACCTGAAAATCTTGCTTCTCTTACATAAGGGAGGCTGACCTGTCGATAACCGACCCAACTAAATAAGCCTTTCATAAAGCGGTGAGTTTCTTTTAACTCTTTTATTGAATTTAGTACTTTTCGATCAATAAGTCTGAAGTCACCTGTATTTTGAGGAATATCAATATGAGTTATTTTATTTATTAGTTTGTAAAACAAAAAAGCAGTGCTTTTTTTTAGAGCAGATTCGCCTTCACGCCTTATCCTGGTCGCATAGACAACATCATTTCCCTTTTTCCATAAATACAGCATTTCGGAAATTAATTCAGGTGGATCCTGAAGATCAATATCAATAGGAATGATGACATCTCCATTTGCATAATCCAGCCCAGCTGTTAAGGCAACTTCTTTGCCAAAATTTCTGGAAAGGTCGACAACCTTTAAACGATTATCTAAATCATGCATCCTGATTAATTCCTGAAGTGTTTCATCTCTGCTTCCATCATTTACACATATTATTTCCCATTTTTTTGTTAATTTATCAAGAACCGATTTCATCCTTTCATAGAAAGGAAAAATATTACTAAATTCGTTATATGCAGGTGCTACAACAGATATAAAACAATCATTTTCTTCCATATTTAAATCAATCTTATTACTAATTTTTTATCATTTTAATAATATACTTTTAAATATTCTTACTTTCAAGTGAAATTTATAATATTGCTGAAAAGTAAAATTAAAGGGTATTATTAATTTCTAATAGGATAATTTTATTTTTATTAAAAACAAGGGGCCCCACTTTGTGGGGAGTTTTTTTAAAAGGTTGATTTTGTTTAGCCAGGAAATAATTGAACTAAAAAACCTAACAAAGGTTTATAAGGGCTTAAAAGCAGTAAATGACCTTAGTCTTACTGTTTTTAAAGGAGATGTTTTTGGTTTTCTTGGCCCAAACGGAGCAGGAAAAAGCACTACTATCAGAATGCTTCTTTCATTGATAAAACCAACTTCAGGTACAATTAAAATTTTTGGTAAACAGCTTAATGAAAACCGCCTTGAAATACTAAAAAAAGTTGGAGCGATAGTTGAAAAGCCTGATTTCTATTTATTTCTTACTGCCTATAAGAATATGGAAATTTTAGCAAAACTTTCGGGAGCAGATATCTCAAAAAAAAGAATAATGGAGTCACTTGAGCTTGTAGAGTTGGATAAAAGGTATAACAGCAAGGTAAGCACCTTTTCATATGGCATGAAACAGCGACTGGGTATTGCCCAGGCTTTAATTCACAATCCTGATCTGATCGTTCTTGATGAACCAACAACTGGTCTTGATCCTCAGGGAGTGAAAGAAATAAGGGAGCTAATAATTCGTTTAAGTAAGGAGGAGAGCAAAACTATATTTCTTTCGTCTCATAATCTTTCCGAGGTTGAGCTTATAGCATCAAGAA
>CAYRDV010000396.1:0-5880 GCA_964422885.1 uncultured Candidatus Sericytochromatia bacterium | reverse complement strand
AATTGTTGCTGTTCCTGTATCAAACGGAACAACACTAACAGGGATTTATAAAGGATTTGTCAGTTTATACCGCCGGGGAAAAATTTCCAGGATTCCCAAAATGGTTGCTGGCTCCTCATTTGGTAAAAATCCAATAATTCAGGCCTATCTAAAGAATACTGAACATTGTGAAGATCTTGAGCCGGAAAGAATCAGAGAAACACTGGTCAATGAGCCTTTGATAAACTGGCACTCTATTGACGGAGAAATGGCCCTTAATGCTATCAGGCAATCTAATGGATGGGCATCATATGCCAGTGATAAAAGTATGATTACTTCTGCAAAATTTATTAGGGATCAGGAAGGAATTAATGTTTTACCTGCTTCAACAGCTGGGCTTATTGCTTTACTTGAAAAAAATAAAAAAGAACCAATGCCAAATGATCGCTATGTCGTAATATTTACAGGGAGAAAATAAGTTATGAAATTACCGGAAGGAAATGCAATAGTTTATTGCCAGGGAGCTTTTAATACACCAAATGGTAAGACTGCTCATGGACTTGTACGCCGTACAGCCCGTTATAACGTCCTTTCCGTTATAGATTCAAATTATTCTGGTAATGATGCAGGCATGATTCTTGACAAGATAAAAAAAGGAATTCCTGTAATCGCTGATTTAAAAACTGCTCTTGCAGAGGCACACAATTCAGGTAAACCCGCAACGCATCTGGTAATAGGTATTGCCCCTGATGGAGGCAGGTTTAATCCCGATTCACGACAGGATATTCTGGCTGCTATAGAAGCTGGTTTACATATTGATTCAGGTTTACATGACTTTTTATCTGATGATCCTGAAATAGCTGCAACAGCACAAAAACATGGAATTAAAATCAGAGATATTCGTAAAACACCTCCAAGGGAGCAGTTACACTTTTTCAGCAGTAAAATTGAAGAAGTTAATTGTCTAAAGATTGCAGTACTTGGAACTGATTCTGCTGTTGGTAAAAGGACAACTGCCTGGATTGTTGCCGAAGCTTTTGAGAAAGCTGGTTATAAAGTGGAGATGATTGGTACAGGACAAACTGCCTGGATGCAGGGAGCAAAGTACACTATAATTATTGACTCGCTGATTAATGATTTTGTTTCTGGTGAGATCGAAAATGTTGTATGGAGTGCCTGGAAAAATGAGAACCCAGATGTAATTATTATTGAAGGCCAGGGTAGCCTAATGAACCCCGCCTACCCAGGAGGGTTTGAAATTTTAGCAGCGGGCAGGCCCGATATGGTAATTTTACAGCATGCACCGGCAAGAAGAGAATATGATGGGTTTCCTGGTTACCAACTTCATCCATTGAGAACACAGATCCAGGCAATTGAAATGATTTCCGGTAAACCGGTAGTTGCTATTACTATTAATCATGAAGAATTATCTGTTGAAATAGTACCTGAAATATGCAAAGAAATTGAAAATACAATTGGTCTTCCTACATTGGATGTTTTACTTGATGGAGCAGGTAAGATTGTTGAAATTTTAAAACCTTTTCTTAAAAACAATTAAATATCATAGGAAGCCTAGCCAATCATGGTAATATACTATTCATAAATGTTAGGACTTAAAGCAATCAATAAAATATGAAAATTACTAAAGTAGAAACATGGTCTGTTACCATGCCACTTTCCGAACCATATACGATAGCTTATGAAACTGTTGAAAGTGCTGTTAATGTTTTTATCAGGATTGAAACAAATAAGGGTGTTATTGGTTATGGTTGTGCTGCTCCTGATGAACCTGTTACCGGGGAAACTCCGGAAAGTGTAACGGATATTTTTAAAAATACAATAATTCCCTATATCGAAGGCAGAGATCCTATCAGAATGACAAAACTGCTTGAAAAACTTAAACCAAAACTTAGGTATTCCCCAACAGCAATGGCAGCTCTTGATATGGCATTATATGATGTTCTTGGTAAAGCCTGTGGCTTTCCACTCTGGAAACTTTTTGGTGGTTATCGTGATCGGATAAAAACCAGTATTACTATCGGAATATTACCCGAAAATGAAACTGTTAGACAGGCAAAGAAATTTGTTGAGGAAGGTTTTTCTTCAATAAAACTAAAAGGGGGAATTGATGTTGAAGAAGATATTTCAAAAATAATGAAAGTTCGCGAAGCGGTTGGCTCAAAAATTAGTTTAAGGTTTGATGCCAATCAGGGTTACTCGGTTGGTGATGCAATCAAATTCGTTGATAAAACACGTAATGCTCATCTTGAACTGGTTGAACAACCCACACATAAAGGTAAACCTCATCTTTTGGGTGATGTTACCAATAATGTTCATATCCCTATTATGGCCGATGAAAGCCTGATGACACTTAAAGATGTTTTTCGCCTTGCACGAAGGGGATTAGTTGATATGGTAAATATAAAACTGATGAAAGTTGGTGGTATATCCGAAGCCTTACAGATTAATTCCGTTGCTCAGTCGGCCAGATTAGAAGTAATGATTGGCTGTATGGATGAAGCAGCACTTGCTATCGCTGCCGGGCTTCATTTTGCCTTATCAAATCCTAATGTTATTTATGCGGATCTTGACGGACACCTGTTTTTGGAAAATGATCCGTCACATGGAGCGGTAATTCTAAAAAATGGTACTCTTTTTCCAACCCCAAACCCTGGTCTGGGTTTTGATATGAAATTTGTCTGAGCAGATAATAATAAATTATTAAATTACTTTAAACAAAATAAATTGTATAATAAACTGCTATAATATCTTTGGATAAATCTGAAAATATGCTTATTATTATCACCTCTATAACTTGTTTACAGGTTAAAGCTGATAAACTAATAGAAATGTTTAAATAACTGAAGGAATTTTATGGACAGCAAAAGTGCACTTGGTAAAGAGATTTCGAAAATTAGACTTGGCACTCTAAGATTAACCCAAAAAGAGCTTGCAGATAAACTGGATATTACCCCTGTTTATTTATCTTATCTGGTAATGGGTAAAAAGATTCCCTCAATAGATCTTTTGGAAAAATTGTATGTTCTTGCCAAAAAAAAGGAAATTCCCGAAGAAGTAAGGCAGCTTTTTGCAGATGTTAAAGAACAGGCCAAAAAAGATTTAACTGACTCTAAAATCACCAGACTTTTGGACGAATCCTCTGAAGACTCCCATAATATTTATGATATGCTGGAAACTCTTCTATCAAAAGGAAGAATTGATGAGGCAAAAAAATTTATTTTTAAATGTCTTGGTTCCAATATGAAACCCTTTGAAAGAAAATTACTTGAATCCATTTATTATCAGTTGGAAGGTAATACTATTATTTCTTTAAAGTTAATAAAAGAAGCTGTTGAAATGGCTGGTTAATTATTATAACTCATTCGCTTTTTCATAATAAATTTTGGCTGTTTCAAAATCATCTGTTTTTTCCAGGCATTTTGCTAATAGGCTCAATATCTCTTTATTATAAATTCCAAGCTCAAGGCTATTTGCTAAAGGCTCAATCGCTTCTTCAAATTTTTCAAGTCTGGCTAACGAAAAACCATAGTTATAGAAAAATTCAGGATTTTTAGGTTCAAGCTTACATAATCTGGAAAATATTATTGATGCTTCAAGATATTTTTCAGTTGATAATCTAACCCTTCCTTCTGACTTAAGTGTTTCAATTATTGAATCAAAATTGGTCCTAAATATCAACTTATCAGAAAGTTGTTCTATTCTTGTATTTATTACTTCAATTACCTGATTATTATCATATTTAAATGGTATTGTGAAAATGCGTACTTCATCAATCCCAGATTCTAAATATTCATTTTTTACGGAATCAGATAATACCCATATTTCATCAACATTTCTGTTAATAAAATTAATCGATTTTTCATTTTCTGAGCTAAAATTCCAAGGTTCCAAAAGGATAAAATACCCAATATCAGGTAAATAAAAATCAGGAAAAAGAGTATATCTGATAAATATTTTGGTATTTTGGTAATTTATTACACTAGAAAACGGGCAATCAGGTTTTAGCTCCTGGTATAAATCCAAATCAAGGGTCAAATCCCCGATACACTTATTAAAATAAAACCTAAATAAACTCTTTTCGATGTAAGGATACAGAATATCTGTATTTCTAAGTTTTTTATCATCAAAATCATTCATACTAATGTTAAGATTTTTAATTTCTTCTTTTTCATTAAATAGTTGCTGAATGTAATTTAAAAAACTTTCCCCTGATTTAATATATTTTTGAGTCTTATCAACAAGAAGCTTTTCATAATTTAAAGAAACCGCTAAATCATTTAGGAAAGTAGCACATAGAACTTTTGAATATTGTGAAAGCATATTTTTCCACTTTTCATTTACCATTGCCGGGTTTGTACCATTCATTGGTTTTTGAGGGTTTGTTCCCCACCAGATTTTTCCGCCAACTGTACTGGTTAATAAAGAATTGGAATAAGAAATATTCAAAAAATCTGCAACAGTTCTCATAATTCTTGTTGAATCAGTATGAAGCTCCTCAAACTTGATAAATTGATAATTATTTTGAAAAATTACTTTTTCTTTGATTGCAGTATCATAAGCAAATAAGAGATGAAAAAACATTAGATAGTAAGAATATATATCATATGACTCTTTTCCTTCTTTTCTTAATTCTATGCAGGAATTAAATACATCAAAAGGGCTTCTTATACTATTTAAAATTTTAGGGTTTAAAAAGTCTTCCCTGATTTCTTTAAAAAAGGGATAAGTCTCAGGATTTACCAGATTTTCTGAGAACAATGACTGAGAACTACTTTTATAACTTTTTGCTGACATCATAAAATGATGATGTTGCAAAATACATTTAATCTTTTTAAAATCAATGTTATGAGCTATTGCATAAGCAAAATGAATAGCCAGAAGAAAATTTTTTCGGGTAATTTTATCAAATTTTTTTATTATTTTTAAGAGAATATTTTCTACTTCTTTAAGATTTAAATCAAGTGTTTCGTTTTTATTTTCTCCTAAGCCTTCAGTATACCATGGCGCACTAAATGATGATTTTTTTAGAAAAATTTTTACCAGTTCCTCAGGCGAGTTAGCCAGATTTACCAGGTTTTCTTCCCAATCAAAATAATATTTGAAAACAGTTGGAATCATCAACACTTCAGAGTGATTATCAATTAGTGTCTGTAATAAAGTTGAACCACTTCTGCCAACTGTTATTAAAAAGGCAAAAGTAATATTTTTTTGCTCAAAATTGCAAATATATTCCCAGGCATTTTCTATTAAAACGTTTTGAACCACAATGATATATCGGATAAAAATTAGCTGTATATAATTCTATCTTACTAAGAGTAAAAGCAATAATTAATTATTGCTTTTACTCTTAAAAGTTCATTATTTATGAAACTTAGAACCGAGCCTTCCAAGAGATTTGGTAAATTCACTTAGTTCTTTTTCAGCTAGAGCTTTTTCAAACCCGTATTTTTCCTGTAATCTACCAAGTAATTCTTCTCTTTTACCATTTACTCTTAATAAATCATCATCTGTTAATTTACCCCATTTTTCCTTTATTTTTCCGGTAAATTGTTTCCAGTTACCTTCAACTTCATTCCAATCCATAATAAATACCTCCTTAAAGTTCTTTTTTAGTATTTAAATTTCTGCCTCTAAATTTTTTAATCTAATTTGTAACATATTATTAAGTTTATCCAAAACTGAAACTATTTAAAATTTATCATTATAATTTGGTTGAAACCAGCTTACTATTAAGCTTATAATTATCTTGGAAAGGCATTAGGTTTTATTTATAAATTTATTCAGGGGGCTATTCTTTAGGAAAAATAAAAAAATAACTTATAAAATTTAATTGTCGGGGCGCCCCGCCGGGGGGCCCGAACATAAATTTTTTTTTTATAA
>CAYRDV010000395.1:0-5913 GCA_964422885.1 uncultured Candidatus Sericytochromatia bacterium | reverse complement strand
AAGCTAAAATCCCATTCATTTTCTCCAGGCTTTGTTCAATTATCTCGGAGGCCCTGTTCTCTACTATTTCTTCTGTTTTATCAAGCATCGGTTTTACCAGTTTGGAAATTTCCGGACGGGAAAAGATCTTTTCAGGTGATATTTTTAAAATATTTAAATTAATTTCTTCAGATGATAAATTTTCTTCTTTTAAATAGTGGTTGATAAAAATTTTTAATGGAGTTGGTGGAAGAAAACGGTCAATATGTAATTCTTTTGGAGCAATACTTTCAAGTATATATACAGCTTCCAGAATAATAGTGCTTTCATTGGTATCTTTTAATAAAACAACCGCTGAGTTTCCCTGTTCGGATGAAAGTAACAAATCAATTGCTCCTGTAACCATTGGATGCTCCCAGGTTAAAAAAGCAATTTCCTCTCTTTCCAGAGCATATTTACGGTTATAGGTAATTATAGTTCCCTCAAGTGGCAAACCGGGAAAACTTTCGACAAACATTAAATCACTTGGAGATACAAAATAAGTACCTGTTGAATATTCTTCAAAATCTATACCATAATGCTCAAAAACTTTATTCATAAATAATTCAAGTTTTTTATCACTATCATTTTCAGTAATTTTTTTAATTAACTCAAAACCAATTTCTGCTCTGAAGGAATTATATTCAAGCAGGCGATCCCGCCCTCTTTCAAGTTTTATATACAACTCATGCTTAAAATCATTTATTTTTTCAATTAATGACTCTAAATTTTCCCTGTTTTCGCCAAGTACCTGAGACGGATTTTCCAATGACGGTTTTATCATATATTCATATTTAGCAATACCTCTTGGCACCATTGCCTGATAAAACCGGTCAAATACTTTCATTCCTCCTTTGGGAAATGTTTCAAAGGCATTCAGGCCATTTTGATATATTTCAAATAATACTTCCTGAGCAGTATCTTTAATATAGGGGACATGAATATTTATATCTGATTTCTGTCCTATTCTGTCCAACCGTCCTATTCTTTGCTCCAACAAATCCAGATTTAATGGCAGATCATAAAGTATAAGATGATGGGCAAACTGAAAATTACGTCCCTCACTGCCTATTTCGGAACAGATTAAAATATCAGCGCCATCTTCTTCAGAAAAATATGCGGCGTTTCGATCTCTGGCAATCAGCGATAAACCTTCATGAAATAAAGACGTCTTAATACTTATTCTTGTTTTGATCTGTTCATCCAAAGCAAATACCATATCCTGAGAATGACAAATAAGTAAAACTTTTTCATTTTTCAGTTCATGTAACAGTTTTATCAGCCACTCCAGCTTTGGATCGCTTTTTAAAAGATTTGCATCCCACTGAGCAGTTAAATTGACAAATTCAGTTGGTCCAGTCAGACAGGCAGGTAAAACAATTCTTTTAGGAAAATCCGTCATAATTGCTCTGGTATTTCTAAAAAGGATACGACTGGTCCCATGCTGATCTACCATAGATTCAATTAGTTTTTTTCTTTCAGCTTCATTTCCTTCATTGATTTCTTTGATCTGCTTTTTTACCACATCAGAGTTTCCGATTTCCTTTATCAGGATTTCCTGCTCTCTTACACTTATTTTTACTCTATTCAGAAGATTTTGTACTACCTCTGCTATCTGACTATATTCACCAGTTTCCCTGATAAATGTTTCCAAATCATAAAACCTGTCAGGGTCCAGTAACCTTAAACGGGCAAAATGACTAATTATTCCAAGTTGTTCCGGTGTCGCAGTTAAAAGTAACAGGCCTTGTGTTTTTTTTGATATAGCTTCTACCAGTTTATATTCAATGCTTGTTTCTTCAGGTGACCATGTAAGATGATGGGCTTCATCAACAGTAAGTAAATCCCAGTCAGCCTCAAGTACCTGTTTTATTCTTTTTTGTGAATTTGTCAGAAATGGCAAGCTACAAATAATAATTTGTCTCTCTAAAAAAGGATTAATTTCTTCATCATGTTCCTCCATATCCAGACAGGTTTCCTCATCAAGGATGCTGAAAGTAAGATTAAACCTTCTGAGCATTTCAACGAACCACTGATTTACAAGAGCAGGAGGAGTAATAATCAAAACCCGTTCTATTCTCTCACTTAAAAGTAGTTTATGAATAATAAGGCCAGCTTCAATAGTTTTTCCCAGTCCAACCTCATCGGCCAGTAAAACTCTTGGAAAAGCTTTGTTTGTAACTTCATGGGCAATAAAAAACTGATGTGGTATTAAATCAATCCTTGGACCAATTAGTCCTCTGACATCAGAACTTTTAATCTGATTCTGGAATAAAAGAGCTTCATACCTAAGGTTAAACAGGTATGATTCATCTGTCTGTCCATTAAAAAGTCGATCCTGGGGAGTAGTAAAACTCATTTTATCATTTAATTCTGTTTCAGATATTTTTGTTTCTTTACTATGGTAAAAAATTAATCCATCAATTTCTGAAATAGATTCGACTATTAGGCTATTTCCTATTTTATCCTGGATTTGATCGCCTATTTTGAATATAACCCTTACCAAAGGAGCATTTTTAATTGCATATTTTCTTTTTGTACCATTTCCCGGAAAAATTATTTCCACAAAACGGTAATCTATATTTAATACTGTTCCCAGCCCCATCTCAGGTTCAGTCTGGCTAATCCAGCGTTGTCCTTCGGTATATTGTTCCATAATTAATTAGATTATTTCATCCTTACTTTTTGCCAATCTTTTATCTGCCAGTTTACAGTTGCAGTACATAAATGTATTCCTTCAACATCAAAAACCTCAACGTCCTGTTTAAAGTTTATCGAATCATTATTTTGCAACGGATTAAGAATTTTTTCCTGTAAATCTGTATTATTAATTGATAATTTTACCTTTGCATCTTTTTTTCCCTGTTTAAGATAATTTATTTCCAGTGTTTGCATTATTAACCTGTATTTTGCCGGATCAAGCTTACTAATCAGTAAAATCCCTGAAGTGTATTCAGCAATAGTTGCCAGGGCGCAGGCATGAAGACCTTTTAGGTGATTATAATTACTTCGTTTGTAAGGAATCCATGATTCGAGACTATCATCAGTTATTTTGGTGAATCTGATATTATGTGGTTTATTAAATGGTACTTTTATATGTAATATAAAATTAAAAAGCCAAAGGTAAAATCCTGATGTTTTGGCTTTATTAAAAACAGACATAAATAACTCTTGCATATATTTTCCTTTATTTCTGGCATTTAGGGCAAAAGTGAGTTCCCCGACCACCCAATATTATTTTTTCTATTATAGAAGAACAAATTTTACACTTTTTTTTATTCTGGCCATAGACATTATAATAATTACCTTTATCGCCTTTCTCCCGGTAATCAGGTAAAATATTTCCGGTATCATCAATAGCTTTTTGTAAAACCAGTTTAATATTTTTTACCAGGGCTTTTATCTCTTTTTCAGAAATAGAAGAAGCTTGTCTTTGAGGATTTATTTTACTTAAAAACAAAACCTCATCTGCATAGATATTGCCGATTCCTGCTATTATACTCTGATCCAACAATTGTAATTTTATTGGTTTGCTTTTATTTAAAACATTTTTTAAATAAGCAAAATTCAAATCATCACTTAAAGGTTCAACACCGATATCTTTAAATCTTTTGGTCAAATCATCCGATATATCAAACCGGCCAAATTTTCTCATGTCAGCAAAAGCCATTAACGAATTATCAGTGAATCTAAAAATACAGCGAACAAATCTGTTTTTTTCAATATCCTGATTATATAAATATTCACCAGTCATTCTCAGATGAGAAATTAGATGCAGAGGTGAATTCGCAAAATTAAAAATAATATATTTAGCTCTTCTTTTAACAGTAGCTATTTTAAATCCTTTTAAAATTTCGGGCTCAGAGCCAACAGAAAAAACTTTATCATAAACAGGCTGAATTTCCTTGATGATTTTCCCTTTAATATTATGATTCAACTCTCTTACTACTGTTTCAACTTCAGGTAATTCAGGCATAAAAAACTATTAATTAAAAATATGGATCAAATAATTATACAATAAATTTCCACTATCTTTAATTCGTTTTACAATCATGTTCTTTTGCTACCTAAAACATTTATTTCAAATAACACTGTGTTATAATTGTATTACTTATGTAACACATTTTTAGGGAATTAGTATGAATTCAGAACATATAAGTTTAAGAATAGATCCTGATTTAAAGTCACAGGTTGACTATGTTTTAAAGAGTTTAGGTTTAACCCAATCAGAAGCTATAAAAATTTTTTACAAACAAATTTTGCTAAACAATGGTTTACCATTTCCTGTAAAGCTTCCTGTTAAAAATAAAGTTAATAAAAAAAATTCAAAAATCAAAAAAAATCCCTGGGATGTTTTACAAGATCTTTCCGGTACTGTTGAAGCTCCTGAAGATTGGTCATCTGAACATGACCACTATATTTATGGGACACCAAAGAAAAAAGATAAGTAATGAAATGGATTGTATATCTTTTACAGTAATGAAAAATAATAATTTAAAAACAGCTTTTACATTTGATAGTGACTTTATACAGGCAGGATTTAAAATTATACCGGAATAAATTTTTACTTATCTTATTTATTACTTAGAAAAGGAAAATAAATGGCAATCAAGCATGATATGATTACAACCACCCTGGAAATACCAGGTTTTATAGTTACAAAAAACTTTGGCATTGCCAGGGGAATAATTGTCCGTTCCAGAAGTGTTATCGGGAACTTTGGAGCAGCTATTCAATCACTATTTGGTGGTAATATCACCCTTTATACCAGTTTATGTGAAATGGCCAGAGAAGATGCCTATAATCAGATGCGTGCGAATGCTTTTAGATTGGGAGCAAATGGTTTAATCGGCGTAAGGTATGATGCCACAGAAGTTGCCCAGGGAATAACAGAAGTGTTGTGTTATGGAACAGCCGTTTTAATGGTGAAAAAGGAATAATTTATATCTTTTCACTTAAGTTAAATTGCTTTAAAGTGTTAGTTTACAATCAATGTTAATATTTAATTTTTACAGGCAAGGAGAAAACATGGGAAATCTTGAAACAGTTCAGGGCATTTATCAGGCTTTTGGAACAGGAAATATTCCAGGCATTTTAGATGCATTGTCAGAAAATGTTGAATGGGATGGAGTATATGAAAGAGCCAGAACTGATGTTCCCTGGATTCAGCCACTAAAGGGAAAAGAGAATGTAGTTCAGTTTTTTCAGAATTTAATGGAAAATGTTAATTTAAAAAGCTTTGTCCCAAAAACCTTTTTGGATGGTGGAGATGTTGTTGTTGCATTAATTGATCTGGAGCTTGAAGTAAAAAAGAATGGTAAAGCTATTGTTGAGACTGATGAAGCTCATGTCTGGCGTTTTGATTCTTCAGGAAAAGTGGTAAGTTTTAAGCATAGTGCCGATACACATCAACACGTACAAGCCTGGAAGGACTAGATTTTTTACAATACTAATAGTAATATGGAACAAGAAGTAAAAAAATTATTCACAGCAGATATATTAGCTAATTCCATATTAAAATGGGGTGGTAAGCCAGAAAATTTAAAATTACTAGGTGAATTGGAAAATTTTGTCTACGAATTTAATGATGGACAAAAGAATTTTATTTTACGAATTACCCATAGTACTCATCGGAAAAAAGAACTGGTCCTGGCTGAATTAGACTGGCTTAATTTTCTTTCAGCTCATAGCCTGCCGGTTTGTAAACCAATAATATCAGACAATAATCTGTTAATAGAAATAATCGAACTAGAGGATTCATATTTTATTATTTGTGCCTTTGAAAAAGCAAAAGGACAAATTATTTATAGTAGCAATCCAATCAGAAAAGAAAAGGATTTTATCCGACATTGAGCAGTTCATAAATAAAAAAAAATGATTTATGCTTTTCCAATA
>CAYRDV010000394.1:0-5935 GCA_964422885.1 uncultured Candidatus Sericytochromatia bacterium | reverse complement strand
AAAATCTCACTGACCCGGGATCTGTACCAAGTTTATCTTTCCAGGCAACGATCCCGTTTCCGGTATAATCTATCCACAGATTGGGAAAACGGCTTTCATTTGCATTCACGGTACTGACAGGAGTTGCATAATTAAAGGTCTGGGTTGTTACACTAAAGGGAGCTGCGGCAGTAAGAACCAGATTCGTATCATCAGTAACCGAAGCAACAGTAAGCTCTCCTGTTCCGGTATTAACCTGAAGTTTACTACCAGCCGCAAGCTCTGTTAAAAATTTTGTCCCTCCTGCTCCTGTGACTGCAGTAGTACCATTAGTAGTAACAGTCCCACTTCCTTTGGGATCATAAGCATAGACTCTTGACATATAAATCTCAGAATTTGCTGCGGCTATGCCTTCCTGCCATACGGCAACACCATCACCATTTTCATTTACCATGATCCGTGGCCATACTTTTGCCGTTGCATTGAAATAAAAATTTGTCACAGTATTAACAGCGCCAACCGGAGCAAAATCAATTATTTTCTTACCAAATATATCAGGTAATGCACCATTTATATCAGCTTCAAAAATGACCATGCCATTGCCATCAGGATCAAGGCTCAGATTTGGGCGAATCATATTTTTTGAGGTTACATCTGCAAGAGTGACAGGAGTGTCAAAACTAAGAGTACCAGCAGAAGTAACAGTTATTTTCATCGCTTCAATCCGTTTATTTGGATCAGTAATATCAGAATATGAATAAGCAACAAAAGCAGTATTCTGGTCATTAACCCGGATAGAAGGAAAATCTATTGTTTCACCGGAAGGGGCAATATTTTGAGTAACATTACTGCCAACCGGAACATAATTTTTAAACCGCTGAAAAATAAGATCCCGGTTATCGGGGGAAGTCCATACTGCCAGACCATTACCCTGGCTATTCAAATGAACATCCATATCATTAAAAGTAGTAGAATTGTTATAAATGTCAAAAACAGCAGAATCTTTGATTACACTTTGAAGACTAAGGCTGACATTAAAAGCACTTCCTGTCCCTGCCTCAAAGGTAATAGCCAGTGAGGCGTTGGCAGGGCCAACATGAGCATAATTTGAAGAAACAGCTACTATACCATCATTATTAAGCTTTACTCCACTGCCGGATACTCCGTTAATAGCGTTCCAGGCTGTTACTTTGGCATAATAATTTTCACCGGGATTGGCATTATCACCAACATTTTTGATCTGGAGCAAAAAGCTTTGTTCATTGGAATTAGATATATTTACATTAAATGGACCTGCTATCACTCCGGTAATCGGGCTGACATCAGCAGTATTATTGTTTGACAGATAAACACTGAGTGACTTTATCTCACTAACAACCCTCCTTTGTGTTGAAGCTTTGATGCCAAAAGAAGGAATATTTATTTTTACCTTAATATCTTTACCATTTTTCTGTCCGGCATCAAAGGTATAGACCTTTTCGGATAAATCATTAATCTTTGGTTCAGATGTGTTTGAGGTAGATATATTTACAGGATTATTACAACTAAAAGAAATCAAAGGTAATAAAATTGTGAGAGCTATTTTATATTTTATTTTCATCTTTTTCACCCTTATGGCCCTCCTGACGGAGAAGGTGATATATCTGTAATTGTCTCCGTTCCTGAAGGAAGATCTGGTGCTTCAATTATTTCAATAATTGCATTTACCTGGTTAGGAGTGCCAACATTGCCAGTTGATGTTCCAGGATCATTGGTAGTACCACCGGGATCAGTGGTAGTTCCACCAGGATCATTGGGATTGGTAGCAGGACCGGGATCAACCGGAGCAGGATCTACTGGTGTCACATCACTAGCAGTAGGTGTCGGGGTCGGAGTAAAATCCGGTGAAGGTGTCGCTGTTATACTCGGTGCAGGCGTAGGGGTAATCTCTACTGAAGGGGTCGCTGTAGGTGTTGCTGTTGCAGTAGGAGTAGCACTTGGTGTTGGAGTTGGTACAACATCAGGATAGATAATTTTACAACCAGCCTTAACAAATGCCTGTTCGAGCTTTGGCGGTAAAGGTACATCAGAAGGGCTTAATCTGATAATACATTGTTTTGGCACGGAAGATGGTGTCGGAGTGGCTATTACAATATTGCCACTGGGAAGAGGAGTAGGGTCTGGATTAGTATTTACCACTGTGTTACCACCAGAACTACCGCTACTGGTAGAGCTTGCCGGTCTCGGTGTAGCTTTTGGTTTAGCAGTTGCCCCAGGAAGCTGATTAACAATTGAAGGAGATGGAGATGGCGTAGGAGCCAGCGTTACCGAACCATTTGGAAATATCAGATTGCATCCTGCTTTTAACAAAGCTTTTTCCAGTTTTGGGGCTAAAGGCATATCCTCCTGCCTTATTCTAATAATACATTTTTTTATGACAACAGTAGTTAGTTCAACTGGTAGCTGAACAGGCCCTTCGGGAGTCTGGATAATTGTAATATTATTGTTGTTATTTGGCGAAGAATTATTAATATTTTTAGGAAATCGCTGTGAAGAAGGAGATTTTTGGGTACCAGGGCTTGAATCATCGATAGGTATAATAATACATCCTGCTCTGGTCAGGGCATTTGCCAGTTTTTCATGTAAAGGCAGGGAGCTTCGCTTAATGCTCAGGATACAACCGGCACGGGTTACGTCACCCTGAATCGGGGGTTCCATCTCAACTTCAACCTTATTTAAGATATCAGGGATAATTGTTATAGTTTTTCTGCCAACAGCCAGGATAACACCATTCAGACTAATTGCTTTAATTTGAATTGTTTTTTTACCTGAAGGAATATTATGTAAAAAATAAATATTTGATTCACGGGTCAACTCAAAAGCCAATACATCATCATTCAGGCCTTCCCCACTGATACGAACCATAACCATATAGGATTCTTTGGGAATTTCTTTGATGTTAAAGCCTTTTTCGGGAAATATAGCCCTGGCAAGAATATGTCCATAAGTGATATTACCAGTATTATTAGTAGGCCAGTTTATAGCACAGTTTGCCAGAGCCAGGAAACTGAACACCATAAACAAAACTAATATAAGGTATCTTTTCATATTTTAGTCAATTGTGGGAAGATCTGTATAAGGATCTCCCGGTAAAATTGTTGCCGAGGATTCTACCCAGGGTGGAATACCGTGCTGTAAAGATAGCTTTATTTGTAAGGCTCCGCTACCGTCAGAATAGCTAACTGTACCACCAATATTAACAGTAGCAGTATTTATCGATCTGGCCCATTTTTTGTCTATTGAGAGTAAAGTATCATCAGGTTTAGTAATATTATTGGCTCCTGGATTTTCCATCACATCGTCATAAGCTGCAACAACGGCATAATATGGCCCACCATCAGGAACATTTTCGATAATCGGATTATCATTACTTATACTACGGTTAATACTGTAAACATTACCATCACCAAAGGCATTTGCACCACTGGTAAAGGGGTTTGGATAATCTGTGGTCAGAAATATTTTATATGATTTGATATCAAGGTTCTTTTTGGGAAGGGTAGCATTTGAGTAAGCTTTGCTGTTATATGTACTGGTGATGAATTGAACCTTGATCTGCGAGCCTTTTACTTTATTCAGTGCTTTTTTGGCAAAAGAAATTTTGGCATCAGGAACTACTACTGTCTCTACTACCGGATTCACACAGGCAGTAACAGGCAAGCATATTCCTAATAGTAGAAAAAGTGATTTACCTTTTATCATATTTGACAGGTACATATCTTTAGAATTTTTAAAATGGCGGATTTGCCATGGAGATGTCTAAAAAGCACTAGGTTTGATTAATCAAATCCTCTTTTTAGACAGCCCCATTGACATTCCCAATTTTATAATGTTATAGGATTATGATATACCTTCACTACCAGCTAGTGGATCTCCTGGGTTTGTTTGAACTGTTCCGTCTACCATTGCTCCAAGATCTTTCATTAACTGGATTGACATGTCAAACTGAGTGTTATTAGCAGGAGCATCACCCGATATAGAAACAACACCCTCATCACTAACTATTATAAATTCTTCACCTCCAGTACCATCATCTTCTCCAGCAGCAGTACCACCACCAACGTCTGATGCAGCACCCATACCACCAGACCCATCATCTGCTACAACATTTCTTCTAATTCTAAGTGTTGGACTAGTAGTAAGACCATCGTCAACACCAGGATTAAGAGCAGGAGAAACATCAAAAGTAGTTGCTGTCGTTGAAACGACTCTATAAATAGTACCACCAGGAGCACCTACATCTATTAGATCACCATATTTTATACTCAAATCTGAAATAGAAGAAATACTTCCATTAACAGTAACAGTATTACCAACTGCTGTAGTTACAGTATATCCTTGGGCAGTAAACTCAGGAGCATAAAATCTGGCTGAAATATAATAATCTGACGCAGGATTTAAATTTGTTAATTTAAACGGTTCTGCTGCATTTGGAATAGGAATAAATCTCGTAATACTAGTCGCACTATCAAATCTTGCTTGTGATGTACCACCAGGCCCACCTCCAGTAGCAAATTTGTGAATCTTAATAACCATCTCAGTTCCAGCAATTGGGAAAGCACCATTAGAACTAAAACCAGGATTAAAGGCTTTAATACCAAAACTTTGCTTATTTACTTTAAATTTAATATTTACATTTGCTGTTGCTCCACCTTTATGACCCAAATCTATAGTGTTTATTTTAGCAATTTTTACAGCTTCAACCTTCTTCTCAGATACATTCAAACTATTAATAACAGGGGCTGAAGAACAACCAGCCATAACAGCAGCTACAGTAAAACCAGCCATAACTTTTGAAAATTTTTTCATTCAGTACAATCCTCCAAAAAATAACAATAATTTTTCAATACAAATATTTACTTTTACCTTTAGTAAGCTTTTAGAAAACCAGGAAAAAACAAATTTAGTTTTATTAAAACTAATCCACCCCTAGATTACTTACAGTATAAAACGAAATGTAACAAAAAAATAATATTCCAAATCACACTAATCATACATTTAATAGTTTTTTAATAAAGTATAATAGTATAAAATGAAAATTTAATAATGTCTAACTCATCCCCGGCCCTTCTCTAGAACATTAGAGAAGGGAGAAAGAGGGGATTCTTGTGTAAAAGTTCAATCATTTGATAATAAAACTTTGAAGCCTGCCTGTTCAAAATGTTTATCTGAAGTCAAAGCTTCAAAAATTCCCTTTTCTTTCATTACAATAAAAGATATACAATCAGTCAAACCTATTGTTTTATCAGAGTATTTTTCATAAAGTTCTAAACCTTTTTCAATTAGTTCTGTAGTCAATTTTACTATTTTCAAATTGAATTTTTCTGCATAAGCTAATTTGATCCACATAAAACCCAAATTTCTATTTCTTCCAGAAAACCAATCACCAACCTCAAGTAAGATTCCTTCATGTATCCAAACCTCTTTTGCGTTATTAACTTCATTGCTTAGTTTTGTTGCTACATCAAAGTATTCATCTTTTGTTATTAATGAGGCTATAACGTAGGATGTATCAAGAAATAGTTTATTGTAACTCATTAGCTTTTATTGTGTTTTTTATCTGTTCCTCTAATATAATGATCATGCTCAACTGAAGAATCTTCAGGCCCATCAATTATACCAGCAGCTTTTCTTAAAAATTCCCAGGGATTATCTATTTTAGAAAGTTCTTCATACAAATTTTCTTTATCTAATTTTTTATCTTCTAATATGCTTTTATTTATTTTAGTAATTTTTATCTTTTCTTTGGGTATAATTTTTAACAACCCAAGAATATTATCCTCAATATCATTTTCGATTTCTAAAAGATAACTTTCCATAAAATTTCACCTAAAAAATTATTTATATATCTTAAATCTTAACCTGAAATTTGTAAAAACAGACCTACTAAATAAAAAATGTTAAGTAATTTCTAAAA
>CAYRDV010000393.1:0-5941 GCA_964422885.1 uncultured Candidatus Sericytochromatia bacterium | reverse complement strand
TTCCTCAACTTTCTGATAACAGTTCCCAAGTTGTAGCAATGAGTTTGCAGCAAAAACACCTGGATTTATCGCCCGTGCTTTTCGAAAATACTCAATTGTTTTTTTGTATTCTCCTGAATCAAAATAGGCATAACCAAGGTTTAACAGAGCTTCAAAATTTTGCGGCTTTATAGCTATAACTCTCTGATAGCATGTAATTGAATTTTCTATAAATCCGATTTCGTTATATGATTTACCCATTATATTAAACAGTTCAATTTTTTCTTCAAATTTTTCAAAAAAACTGCTGCAATAATTAATTGTATTTTTGAAGTCTTTTAATTTGTAATAGGTAAGACAAAGATAATAATGAGCTTCCTGGTTACTTTGATCTATTTCAGTTACCTTGTTAATGTATTCTCTACTTATTTCATATTCATTTAAGTAAAAATAACATTTGTAGATATTTATTAGTAAATTTAAATCATTTTTGGTAATTTTTTCAATCTTTTTGTACAATTCAAGTGCGTTTTTGTACTTTTTTAGTTCTCTGTAGCAGTTAGCAAGTTTTTTTACTAAGCCAGCATCTTTAGAATTTTGTTTATAAGCAAGTTTATACTGATTAAGAGCACCAGCAAATTCTTTTTTTAATATAAAAATATCCCCTTGCCTAATAAGGGTTTTAAAATCGTTTTTCTCTGATTGAGATATCTGATCCTGGTTTAACTGTGATACTAAAGATTTCTCTTTTTCATCATTAACTTCCAAACTTTTTTTCTTTTTTATTATTTTTTGTTCTTTTATTTGAGTGGCAATTTCTGGTTCTTGTTCAATTTTAGGAGGAGGTGGGATCTCTATTGGAGTTTCCAGCTCATTTTTAGTCTCATTTGGTAAAACTGTTTCTTTTTCTTCAATATCGTCAGATATAACGCTAACAGGCGTATCTTCAGCTAAATCATACTCACCAATTGCTGAAACTAGCTCATTGGTTACTGGTTCTTCTTCGATACTTTGGTTTCTAACTTCTTCTTCAGCCTCTAGGGTTAAGGTTTCTACCTGAGCTTCGGTAGTGTAGCTAATATTTTCTTCTTTTTGACCAAGATGATCATAGTCAATATAAAGATTTATTGAAAACTCAGAATTATTATTTGTTTCTTCACTGATATCATCTTCCTGACCATAATATAAGTTATCATCTTCTTCCTCTGAAGAACTCTCAACTAATTCTTCATCTATTGTTTCTTCAATTTCTTCGTCATAATAATCTGAAATATCACTTTCAAGATCTTTTTGGATTGCGGCTTTAATATCCAAAGCAAGATGTTTATTGAATAGATGTTCTGTTTCAAGGTCTGTCTTCATTTTTTCATTTTCTTCTGTCAGCAATTTTAATTTTTGTTCGAGTATCTTTTTATCCCTTATAGCACAAAGTTTTTCATATTTATCTTTCAGATTTTTGCTGGGACGAAGCCTTATTGCTTTTTCATAAAGTTCTATTGCCTGCTCTATTCCATCATCATCATCATGAATATCCGCAAGCAGCTCAAAGACTTCTGTATAGTTTTCATTATTTCCAATACTCTGCTCAAGAAGAGCTAAAAGTTCTTTCTGATTAGGTTTTGAAACTATTTTATTTGAATGAGTTTCATTACTACTATTTTGAGACATTTGTTCCCCTAAAATAGCTATAAAAATAATTCTGAGGAAGCCTTGTTTTTCAAAGATTAAATATAATCTGTTCTTTGTTTATTTTGGCTTTAAATATTACTTCATCATTAATTTTACAATATGACGATCTAATTTATACAAAAAATAAAGAAATATTTAAAAATTTGATCAAAATTTAACTGTTTCTTTACAAAGCTATTTTTTAAGATTAAGGATTAATGATGGGATCAGTCGGATCTATATAGGTAGATGGTTTTGCTGAGGGAATTGCAGATGTTGTTGGCGTTGGTGAACTGGTCACAGGAGAAACCAACACTTTATTTTTAAACCATCCCAGGCTAATACCTCCTGATGTTGTAAGCTTTTGGGGATTTCTGCCATCACTATCGATTATCCAGACATTGTAATCTTCGGCAAAGCCAAAACCTCTGGAAATAATAATTTTACTGCCATCAGGAGAGAAAAAGGGGGATCCTTTAATATTTTTTATTGTCCCAATTTGGGCATTATCTGTACCATCAGTATTTATTCTGAATATTCCATTGGAATTTGTCCAGTAAATGATGGTTTTACCATCTTTAGACCAGCTTCCATTTATTGCCTGATCATCTTTTTTTGTAATGGCTAAATCTTTTTTATTAAAAAAGCTATAAATATGTAATGTGGTGGCTCCATTTGAATCAACCGCCGAATAAAGCAGGCTGGAGCCATCTGGTGAATAAACCGGGTGCAGAGCATTTATTTTACCATCAGAATAAAGTAGCTGAAATTTTGGTATTTTATTTTTTACCGGAAAATCTACTTCTATTATCTGATAAAGATTAATATTATTTGCATTTGAGTGAAATATAATATTTTCACCATCGGTTGACCATGATGGGCTACCTTCATCAACAACTTCTGTTTCTGTTATCTGAGTTATTTCATTTGTTGTAATATCCATTACCCAAAGCTCAGGATTTCCACTTTTATCGGAAATATAGGCAATTTTTTTTGAATCAGGAGATACTGAAAAAGCAAAAGGCCCTTTCATTTCATCATGTGTAAGCCTTATCTGAGCAGAACCATCAGAATTCATCATGTAAATATCCCAGAATCCATCCCGGTTTGACATAAAGGCAATTTTTTCCGGGCTTTCAATTTTTGGTGAAGGAGATGGGATTGGTAAGACAAAAGGTGAAGGAGAAACACTATTTAGTATTACCGGTGACTGAATTCCTATAGGAGAGTTTGAAGATGAAACCTGTGGTAATGGCGGACTAGTTGTACAGCCTGAAACTATAAAATTTAAAAACAATAAATTTATTATTAAACTTTTTTTCATAAATAAAGAAATTTTATAGCCTCTGATTTATTGGTAAATAATTACATAAGTCACTATATTATAACTTGAAATATAATGGTGAAAAGATAAGTGTTTAAGATTTAAATTTTATAAACTTTTCCTAGTAATTCAACACTTTTAAAATTATATTATTCTAATATAAAACTTAAAAAGTAATTATTTAATAAAGAGATATAACCTTGATAAAATTATTAATTTTCGATTTTGATGGCCTTTTGGTAGACTCAGAACCTATTTACGTAAATTCAAATAAAAGGTTTCTGGCAGAGAATGGGATAAAAGATTTTTCTATCGTGGACAGATTATTTGGGATGAGAGCAGAAGAAGCATTTGCCTTAATGAAATCTGAGCTGAATCTTCAGGGAACTGTTGAGGAACTAATGAATGCCAGAAATGAATATATACTGGATGATTTTGAACAGGGAAAGCTAAAGCTTATGCCTAATCTTACAGAGGTTTTGGATATATTGAAAAACAAATTTTCTTTGTCAATAGGTTCTTCCTCAAAGAAAATATTACTAGACAAAGCTTTGGCACTTAACAAATTTGATCATTATTTTTCAGAAATTGTTTGTGGCGATGATGTTGTATATGGTAAACCTCAACCGGATATTTTTTTAAAAGTTGCTGAAAAATTTAAGCTTAATCCTTCTGAATGTCTTGTTTTGGAAGATGCTCCCAATGGCATTTTGGCTGCAAAAAGAGCAGGAATGATGACTATTGCGATCCCAAATGAACATACAAAAAACCTGACTTTTCCAGACCCTGATTTTATTGTAAATAATCTGAAAGAAGCTTTGGTAATATTAGAAAATATTAATGATACTGATATGATAATTAAACCTTAAATTTTTTGCTGACTCAAGCTTGATAAATTTTTTACAAATAGTTAACAAGATTTCTAAAAAATGTTCTATAATAAAATAGTTACTTTCCTTTTGTAACATTTTATAATCAAAAATGACTCGTTAAGAGTCTTTTTTTATGCCTTTATTTGCTATAAAAAAGATTATTTACAGGTATAAAATTAAATTCAGAATATAAATTAGTAGATATAATTTCCATTAAATATAGAAATAATGAATTTAAAGGCTAAAATATGAAAACATTCACACAACTACTGAATGATGTAAAGCAAGAAATCCAGGAATTGAATCCTGTACAGATAAAAGAAAAACTTGATAAAAAAGAACACTTTCAACTTCTCGATGTTAGAGAAAAGGAAGAGGTTGCCCAGGGATATATCAAAGATGCCATTACAATACCTCGTGGCTTTTTGGAGTTAAAGGTTGAAAATGCTATTTCAGACCGTAATACTCCGATTATTGTATATTGTGCTGGCGGAGTGCGTTCAGCAATGGCCGCAAAAACGCTGAAAGAAATGGGTTATGAAAATGTCATCTCAATGTCAGGGGGATTTACAAAATGGAAAAATGAAGGGTTTAGTTTTGTTAAAGATGAAACTATTAACTTTACACCTGATCAATTGACTCGTTACAGCCGACAGATTTTATTACCGGAAGTTGGTGAAAAAGGCCAGACAAAACTTTTAAAATCAAAGGTTCTATTAATCGGAGCAGGTGGGTTAGGGTCACCTTCCGCTTATTATCTGGCCGCGGCCGGAATTGGTACATTAGGTATAATGGATTCTGATATTGTTGATTTAAGTAATCTACATCGTCAGATTTTACATATGACAGACAAAGTTGGTGAATTAAAAGTAAATTCGGCAAAAGAAACATTATCAAAGCTGAATCCTGATGTAAAAGTTGTTACATATAATGAGAGATTAACTTCCGAAAATGCTTTGGATATAATCAAAGATTATGATCTTGTTCTTGATGGTTCAGATAATTTTGCCACAAAATTTTTGGTAAATGATGCCTGTTATTTTAGCGGAAAACCTAATGTTTATGGCAGTATTTTTCAGTTTGAAGGCCAGTTAACTGTCTTTAATCCAACAGTAGAAGGTCCTTGTTACAGGTGTTTATTTCCATCTCCTCCGCCTCCGGGGCTTGCTCCAAATTGTGCAGAAGCTGGTGTATTAGGAATATTACCGGGAACAATCGGTGTTTTACAGGCGGTTGAAGCTGTCAAGCTGATTCTTGGTAAAGGTCAGCCTTTGACAGGACGTTTACTGATATATGATTCATTAAATACTACTTTTAGGGCATTAAAAATAAAGAAAGATCCCGGTTGTGAGCTTTGCGGAACAAACAGAAAAATTGACAAGCTGATTGATTATGAAAACTTTTGTTCAATTTAAAACATATGCAGGCAATAATGAAAAAGAAAACATCAATACTTGATTATGTTGGTAATACACCTCTTTTAGAAATAAAAAACCTGACAAGATTTTTAAACAAAAACGTAAAAATTTTTGCTAAGGCAGAATGGTTTAACCCTGGTGGTTCGGTTAAAGACCGGGCTGCTCTGAGAATGATTGAAGATGCTGAAAAGGATGGCTTACTTATCCAAGGTAAAACGATCATCGATTCAACATCAGGCAATACAGGCATTGCTTATGCGATGATTGGCTCTGTAAAGGGATATCCTGTAGAGCTCTTTGTTCCTGCAAGCTGTAGTGAAGAGCGAAAAAGAATTTTGAAAGCTTATGGGGCAATAGTTAATTATACTGATCCGATGGAAGGATCTGACGGGGCACTTATTGAAGCGCAAAAAAAATATGAGGAAAATCCTGAAAAATATTTTAAACCTGATCAGTATAATAATCCTGCTAACTGGTTAGCTCACTATGATGGTACAGGCCCGGAAATAATCGAGCAGACTGAGGGAAGGGTTAGCCACTTTATTGCCAGTGTTGGAACGTCCGGTACTGTCGTTGGAACAGGGAAAAGACTGAAAGAATTTAATGAAAAAATTAAAGTTTATTCTCTTGAGCCTGATAGTGGTTTTCATGGAATAGAAGGCCTGAAGCATCTCCCAACT
>CAYRDV010000392.1:0-5943 GCA_964422885.1 uncultured Candidatus Sericytochromatia bacterium | reverse complement strand
AATTCTTCAAGCATCGGAGTTTATAAATATAGTAAAAATATTAATAAAATAGAAGCATTATCAGGAAATATTGCCAAAGATATGAAACCAAAATTATCCCCTGAAGGTAATATGATCGCCTATACCAGTAATATTACAGAATCAGCATTAATGACATCAAATGATACAAATCAGTATGCTTCTTCCAGAGCGCAAATTTTTATTATGAATATTAATGGCTTTAACCGTAAACAATTAACCCAGAGCGGAGAGAATTTTGATCCAGCATGGTCTCCTGACGGAAAAAGAATAGCTTTTGTTTCTAACAGAACAGGAAGTACTGAGCTTTGGGTAATGAATAAAGATGGCTCAGGGCAAAGAAGGCTTACCGAAACAGGAGCAACACGTACTGGTAACCCGGTTTGGTCCGCAGATGGTCAAAAAATATTGTTTAATTCAAATTATAAACAGAAATATTCATCATTAGAACCTGCAGAAGCATGGATTTTTGAGCCTTCAACCTATAATATGCATATGGTTAGCAATGATGCTAAGCATCCAAACTGGTAGAAAATGTAGGGCTGTCCAAAAAGAGGGCTTGATTAATCAAGCTCCTACGTTAAATCAATATTGTAGGGATTTGATTGATCAAATCCAGGGCTTTTTAGACAGCTAATTTTGAATTTACGATTTCCAGTATTTCATCTTCAAATTTTTTAGTAGCATTAATTATTGCTTCACCTTTAGAGAGAATTTCATTCACAAAATCTTTATCGTCAAGGCTTGAAGAATTAACTTTAACATTTAAAAACGCGCCAATGACAGCAGTTCTGGCACACATTGCCCCTACTCCTGCGTCTGTTACTGAGTTTGGATTTCCTGAATCAGCCATCGCTTTTATTATTTCAAAAGATTCAAAAGTTTTTTCCATTACTAAAAATGGGACCTGCATGGCATATTTTGTTGCTGACTGGATTGATTCTTTACGAATTATCTTTTCCTGCTCCGTAGATTTTGCTAAAGCAAAAGAATTCATTACATTATTAAAAGCTTTTGTATCCTCATCAACCAACCTTAAAAGAGTATCCTTTATTTGTTGTGCTTTATCAGCATAACCGGACATGATTTCGATCTTGTCTTCCCAACCTCTTTTATTGGCAGAAATATTTGCAACCATAGCCGCCAGAGCTACACCCAAAGCACCAATATATGCTGAAATAGATCCTCCACCCGGTGCAGGGGATTCTGAAGCAGTCTCATTGGCAAACTGAGTAAGATTCATTATTAATAAAGGAGTTTTTGCTTCATCTCTAAGTGCATATTCAATAATTTTTTTCTTTGGTTCAAAAGGATATAAATCGTTAAGACCAAGAGATTTAATAGCAATATGGATAAGCTCAGCTTCGGATACACCAACAGATCTACCCTGTTTTTTCAGATAATATTTTCCTGTTTCAGTCATTACCTCCAAAGGTACCATTCCCACAATTTCCGAGCCCGTTGCCCTGATACCTCTTTCATCCGCCTTTTTAGAAACTTCTTCAAATACTTTATGTAATGGAGTAATTTTGTAATCAGTCAGATTTATAGAAATCTGAGCTATATCATATTCATCTATAAACCAGCCAATTGCTTTAACAGCCTTCAGAGAGCCAGGGATACGTATCTGGTTACCATTTTCATCTCTTTCAACTTCTCCGGTAATTGGATTACCTTTTCTTTTTATCCGACCTTGTTCTCTTACATCAAAAGCAATTGAATTAGCTTTTCGGGTAGATTTAGTATTTAGATTTACATTATAGGCAATGAGGAAATTACGAACACCAATCACTGTTGCTCCCGATTTTGAATTAAATACAGGTTTGCCGTAATCAGGTTTCCATTCAGGCTCAAGTAGTTTTTTGGCTAACCCTTCATACTCTCCTGACCGGACAACAGCAAGGTTTTTTCTTTCTGGTTTTGCAGCAGAAAATTCATAAAGATAAACAGGAATATCTAGTTCATCACCAACTTTTTGAGCAAGTTTTTTTGAGTATTCGATAGTTTCTTCAATAGTGATACCAGAAACAGGGACAAAAGGGCAGACATCTGTTGCTCCCATCCGTGGATGCTCGCCAGAATGTTTGCTCATATCAATTAATTCTGATGCTTTTTTTATAGCTCTATAAGCAGCATCGACAACAGCTTCAGGGTTTCCTACAAAGGTAACAACAGTTCTGTTAGTAGCTTTTCCCGGATCTACATCAAGCAGACGAACACCTTCAACTGATTCAATTTCATCAGTGATTTGCTTGATTATGGAAGAATCTCTACCTTCACTAAAATTAGGAACACATTCTATTAACTGCTCATTCATTTCAAAAAACCTGATCTAAAAAATAACTGATTTATTATATCAGGAATTTAGCTAGATTTATTCGCTTCAAGTGGTTTTCTTACTTCAGTTGATTCATTAAAAGCTTTTAATAGCTCTGTTCGCACAAAATCTCTTTTTATATTTTGTTGTTTGTTATCATTTAGGTTCATCGAATGATAATAATCAATCATTGATTTTTCAATTTCTTTTTGGATACCACCCCTTGTCTCGATATCCTGATCTTTTATGATAAATCTTAATTTTTCCAAAAGTAAAACCATACTATCCACCTTTGGTTCTAACTGTTGCTCCTGGGTAGCCTGAAATTCTAAAAATAATTCTTTAACTTTATCAAGCACTTTTTCAATTTTTGCTTCTAATTCACCAGCTTTAGCCAAATTATCAGCAGATTCTTTATTAAACCCTTCATGTTTACTGCCATTCATCACTCTAAAAAAGGAAAATTTATCCATTTCATTAACACTTTGTTTTAATTTTTTCCTGGCAATGGATAAATTAGTAGTTTTAACTGATAAATCAGATAATGAATTTTTATAATCCTTAAATGCAACCTGAAGGTTAGGGTTTTCCCTAAACAAGTTTTGAATATCATGTGGTTTTATTTCATGTGCCTTTCTTTTAGTTTCATCAGAAATTCTCAAAGTAGGAGGAACCACCGGAGGGCGATTATTTTTACCATTAGATGAAGGCATTGCTGCTGTTGGTAAAAGTGCATTAGCAAGCATATTAGCTACAGCACTACCAGTGTCAATTGGAGGAAGAACAGCAACAGGAGTTCTTTCTATTTCTATTCCTGCAAGATTTTGCCAATGTTGTTTTATTTTAGCAGCAATATTACCCGTAGATTCATCAAAATCATCATATGTTGGCTCAGAACCTGGTTTTTCTGGCGCAGGTGGTTCTTCATCAAAAACAATTCCTTCTACTACGTTTGGTCTACTAATTCCACCTGGAAGTAGAGGAATAGTTGGTAGCATGGCTGGATTGGGATCTAACCCAACTACAGATATGGTAGGAGGAAGTAAAGATATTTGATTTTGTTTTCCGGTTGGTGCATTTTCTTCATCAAGTAACCTGTTAATAAGGGTTAATTTTTCAGGACCAAAATAGGCCAATAGTTCTTTATTTGTTACTCCTTTATCTGAAGACATTTTATCGAGTATTCTTTCATAATCATCAATAAGTTTACCTGGGGAGACCTTTCCATTGCCAATATTGGCCATTTTTTCCATTAAACATGAAAAAATTGTTAAATCTAGATTATTATTAGTATTAACTACAGCTGTAAATCTCTCATTTAAATCGGAAAATACAGACATCAAACCATCTTTTAGGTGTTTAGGACAATTAGCAGAGGAGATTAAGGTTTTAATTTTATCTAAGGATTGAGTTACTTTTTCTACAGAGGCATAAAATTCTCTTGATTTCCCCTCATGAGCATCAGTCGCACCATTAAGTGTCTCAGTACGCTCAATGAGCCCATCCATCCCATCTAACATGAAATAAATTTTATCTTTTTCCTGCGCTGTAAGTTTTTCAAATTTCACATCATCCATTTTTTTACTGATATTTTTTAATAGTAAAAGAGTATCTGGGGTAACTTCACCAGTCTCGTTTACTTTAGATATTGCCTGTTTAATATCAGCTTCAATTGTTTCTTTTTTCGGATCATTACTATATCTAAGCATTGTCTGAATTTTTTTAAGATCTCCTGTAACAAATTTGAATAGTTGCTCCTTAGTAAAATTTACATCATTTATTTTTGTACTTAATTTTTTCATCTTTTCAATATCAGATGAGATACTTTCCACACTGTTAATAGAAACATTATTAAATAATGCTGATTTTATTGCTTCAAATTTATCTGCACCAATATAAGCTATTAAATCCTTATCTGTTAATGTCCGACTTTCAATCTTATCAAGCATTTCATTATGCTTATTCATCACGTCTTCAATATTTAAGGTACCTTCACCCATATTAATTTCAGTAATTGTATCAGCCATTTTTTCCATAAAGCTGGAAAATAAAATAATTTTTACTTCGTTTCCTTCTCTTAAAATATTTTTATATTGATCGTTTAAACTAGTTAATACTTTTACTACACCTTCTTTAAGTTCTGGGTCAGTAATTTTGGTCAACTCTTCATTTAATTTATCGACTGAACGCTCAACCCGTTCAGCAGAGCTATAAAACTCGATTCTTTTTTGATTTACATCATTTAGACTAATTTTTAAATTTGCTTCTAATTTATTAAATCCTGAAATATTATCAACTAACTTACTAACTGAACTCAATGTACGACTCAAAGATTTTATTTCTGAAGGAGCTAGTTTATTTGCCTGGGTTAAATACGTTGAAGCATCTGAAAGAAATGACTTTAAAAAATTAAGATCAATTTGCGATAATTTCTCACCAGAATTAACCTTCTGAACAATTACGTTAATATTTTTTTTAAAATAAAGACTACCAATTGGTATATGACTATCACTTAAACGATTGATAAATTTCATTAAATCATTTTTTACAAAGTTTGTTAATTCAGTCCTTTCAAAATTATTATTAACAGCAGCTTCACGAGCCATTTTTGCCATATTAGAGGCTGGAACTGTATTACTTTCATTAACTTTAAGCTCTTTTTCAGTTTTTACCTTTTCTGGATCTACAGATTGTTTTTTTTCTAATGGAAAATTAACTTGTGAATCAAACTCATGAGTACCAGAGTTTTTTTTGGCATTAACAGCACCATCTGAAAGCTCTACAGCATTTTTAGGATTATTTTTCTTAGTACCATCAGTTTTTTGATCTGATGTAGTAATTGATTTATGGTCATTTTGAGTTTTACTTTCTACTTTTTCAGAAGGATTGGTAGACTCAGGATTATTGGATTTTAAAGTTACAGCAGGCGTAATAGTTAATAAATTTCTGTTTGTTACAGAGCCATTGTTACACATCTTTACCCCAAAGCTTAGTAATAAAATAGTTATGTATATATTATTACTACTTAGGATTTATTTTCATTATCTTGACATATTTAAAACAAACTAAAAGTATTTTAATACTATTTTAACACTTTAAAGTAGATAAAAACCTGAACATAGACTTTATCAGGCATCACTAATAAATTTTAGGAAACAAAACTTCACTGAATAGTTTCTTTTGCTATTTATTAATCCATCTTTAAAACATCATTATGATTATATTTTGGGGAAGCTTTTTCAATAATCATCCCAAAATGGTGAAGTTTTTCTACTGCATCAACATCATGCCATCTATCAAGAAACTGTTCAGTAGGGATATATGTATAATAGCCAAGAGTTGAAGGATCCATAAAATAAATCCTTTTTTCATCGTAGCCAATGGCAATTGAATAATGACCATCATCCCAATCAGTTGCATAATCAGCATTTGTTTCTTTCCAGGCCTGGAGCAATACAATTACAGGCTTTTTATTATTAATTTGTTTTTTTAAATCATCAAGAGTCATATTTTTAAAAATTTGTACTTTATACCCTTTTGATTTTGAAAATTTTGCAATATTACTATATAAAGTTCCATCATTTGGGTCAGATTTTAATTCTTTAGCA
>CAYRDV010000391.1:3875-5961 GCA_964422885.1 uncultured Candidatus Sericytochromatia bacterium | reverse complement strand
TTTTATGATCCTGGAACTATCTATTAAAACCATATCGCCAAGCATGTGACCATAAGTATCATTAAATTTTTTAAAATAATCTACATCAAAAATAATCAGGGATGACTCATATTTATAATAATTTGCCCGGCTTAACTCAGCTTCCACCTGGCTTTTGAAATATTTTTGGTTATAAAGCCCTGTAAGACCATCCTTTAACGCCTGTTTCTGGGTCTGCTGATAAAGGTTTATATTTTTCAGGGTATTTTCAACTGAGCTTAACAACAACCGGATAAACTTTAGGTGATTATAACTAAAAAACCCCTTCTCCTTTGATAAAAGGCAAACTACTCCCTTTATTTCATTATTTGCAATAATAGGCTCTGTAAGTATTGCTCTGAAAGGTTCCCATAAAACACCATAACTTTCAGGAGCAACAAAATCATTATTAATAACGGTTGTCCTTTTAGCTGCACAATTTTGTAATGGCCCTTCCTCAAGAAGATCATGTGATTCGTCAGGAGCATACAACAGATCTCCTGAAACCAGATTCAGGGTAGTATTATGGTCATCAAGCAAATAAATAAGGCAGCGTTCATATTGGATAAGAGTTCTTGTTTCCGAGCTTAAAATAAGCCATAATTCCTTCATTCTGGTTTGACTGCTGATTTTTTTTGTGATCTCATATAAAGATTCTAAATGTTCATTTAATAGCTTAAGATTTGCATTGGATTCATTCATGTTAATATAGCTTTTAATAGAATAAACACTGATTATTGCCGGGAAAAAGGCAGCAAGGGTAGCAAAGATACCAATTGAATAATAAAAATAAACGCCAAGAACTGAAATTGGTGTCAAAATAATCAACTGGGCAAATTCCCAGCGATCTTCTTTGAGTATTGTAGTAAATTTAATTTTTGTCGTTATATAAATATAGGTATTGACGATAACTGAGCTTAATACCATATAAATAAAAGTAACTGTAAATGCCAGTATAAAGATTGAAAAAACACGATCATCATTTTGAAAAACAAAAAATTTACGTAAATAATTTACGGCTATACCTGCAGTAACAAAAATGATGGAAAAAAGCCCACTGTTAAACAGAGTAATACTCCAATGTCTTTTTAAGATAAAAGTAGTGCTGATACTTGCCCCGATAATTGCGGAAATAATTGCATAAATAGGACCCTGTACTAACAGAACAGTAAGAATTACTGAAAAACTGGCTGTTAGAGCACCACCAACAGGTATTCTGGTAATAGCCAATTCAGCAAAGATATTTAAAATAATAAAAAAAATAAATTCTAGTAAGTTTTTGGTATTAAAAGTGATACTTGGAGTCAAATATAAAGCATATACAAAGGAAAAAACACCAATGCCAAATACAGACCAAAAATAAATCCTGGCAAAACGATTTGGCAGTTTTAACCGAGGTAAATTAGCTGTAGACATTTAATTAAAGACTTAATATTCTTAATTTACTTAAATTATATATTATCATAGGGTAAATCTTATATATAAGGAAATATAAAAAATATCATCTGATTAATGTTCTATATCAAAAAAATACCAGCTTTAGTTAAAGCTGGTATTTTTTAAAACTTTTTAATTAGTATTCTGTAGTACTTTATACCGGAGTTGTAAAGTTTCTGGTATATTGGGATCTTTGAATTTCATTGGCAATACATGTTCCCAAAATATTACAGCACTGACCTTTTGCCACCAGATCAAAAATCGGGTTAGTAGATTTTACTTCCACTCTTTTGTCTATCAAGTCGGGAGCCAAGACACCAAGTTGGGCGACTCTTGCAGGAGGGAGAACTCTTAACACATTTCTCCATTGAAAAACTTCTTTTTCTTTGATAAAGCGTAATGTGTCAACATCTGTTTTCCAGGGATCATTAGAAGCAAGAGTATTTACATTAGCATTAGGGATTGTTTTGGTAGAATCCAAAACATTTCTTAATGCAGTTTGCAAAAGAGTTCTTGATTGAAGATCAACTTGTGCGACAGTAAGGCCAAGAGTACTAAGAGTACTCTGTCCTTCAGGTGTTGCACCAACCTGCTGAACAGCTTTGGAAAAGGCATCCCATGCAGCATTTAC
>CAYRDV010000391.1:0-3865 GCA_964422885.1 uncultured Candidatus Sericytochromatia bacterium | reverse complement strand
TAATAGAAGGAGCTTTTTCCTTTTGTTTGGAAACAGGAATAGGCGCAGCTGAAGTTGTCTGAGAACTACTAAAAGTACTAACACCACTAACACTAGATTGATGACGAACCAGTTTATAACTTGGAATAGCCATATATTAAAACTCCCCCTTACAAAATTTTTATAAAATTTATTTAAACTAACTTTTATCAGTTAATCCTATTAACGGTTCTTACTTAATCTTAAGTATATAATAAAAGGCCTCTTAAAATGTAGTCCGATTACATAATAATATTTTAGTTTTAATAAATACATAAAGAAATTAACAGTAATTTAATTAATGCAAAAGGAATGATGACCCGCATCAAAAGACTTTATGATTTAGATCAGAAAATATGATGATATATTTAATTAACAGAAAAAAAATTTAGCTTTATAATTACTTTATATAAAAGTTAAATTATTTGGGTAAAAAAAAATGTCTGAAAGTTCTAAAAATATTACAGAGGCAAACCCTGAAGACATAAAACAAGTGCCTGTAACTGTTTTATCAGGTTTCCTTGGTTCAGGAAAAACAACATTACTTCAACATATACTCAAAAACCAAAAAGGTTATAAAGTTGCTGTAATTGTAAATGATATGTCAGAAATAAATATTGATGCTGAACTAATTAAACAAAATATATCAGAAGTACAGGAACAGCCTCTTAAAGGTAAAACAGAGGTACAAGCAAAAGAAAAAGCAAATGCTATTAAGACAGAAGAGCAGAATGAAAGTCCTGAAATGCCAAATGAGAATGTTACTGCTGATATCAACTATATAAAAGAAGAACTAATTGAATTATCCAATGGTTGTATCTGTTGTACTTTGAGAGAAGATTTACTTAATGAAGTAAGAAAATTGGCTGTATCTCAAAAGTATGACTATATTTTAATCGAATCTACAGGTATTTCTGAACCTATTCATGTGGCAGAAACATTTGAATTTAATGATGAAGGGGGATTAACCCTTAATATTGTTGCCGATCTTCTAAGAGAAAACAGTGAGCTTTCTTCTTCTGTTAAGGGTTTAAATCTTAATGATGTCGCTAGACTTGATACTATGGTTACAGTTGTTGACGCAGAGAACTTTGGAAAAGATTATTGTTCATACGATTCACTACAAGATAGAGAGATGGCTTCAGATGAAAAAGATGAAAGAAATGTGGTGAGTTTACTGGTTGACCAGATTGAGTTTGCCAATGTAATCATAGTTAATAAAATTGATTTGATCTCAGAGGATAGGCAAAAATATTTTGAGAACCTGATGAGAACATTTAATCCTGATGCCAAAATACTTTTTTCAAGTTTTGCTAAAGTTGATTTATCTGAGATCTTAAATACTCATCTTTTTGATATGGTAAAAGCAAGAACTTCTCCGGGCTGGTTTAAAATGGCCCGGTATGAAGTTGTTGATGAAGCTGAAGAGTATGGTATTGGTAATTTTGTTTATCGTGCAAGAAGGCCATTTCACCCCAAAAGATTTTATAATCTTATCCAGCAGGAATGGAAGGGAGTAATCAGATCAAAAGGTTTTTTCTGGCTTGCTTCAAGAAATGACATGATGGGTGTCTGGTCCCAGGCTGGTGCCACCTGCACATATTATCCGGGTAATTTATGGTGGGCAGCTATACCTGAAGAAAAATTATCGCCTGACCCTGAGTTTAGAGAGGGGATAAAATCCTTATGGGAAGAGCCTTATGGGGACAGGCGCCAGGAAATTGTAATGATTGGAATAAAAATGGAGCCTCATCTTTTGAACCAAACTTTAGACTCATGTTTATTAACAGATAGTGAAATGGCTCTGGGTGTTGAAAAGTGGAAAGAGTTTCCGGATCCTTTTCCGCAATGGAACCTCAAAGGTATTGAATAAAAATATTTAAATAACTTAGATGAGCAATAATCAGGAAAATATTATTAAACTTCTGCAAATTCTTGATTCAGAACCTGAAAATTATGCTCATTATCATCAGTTAGGAGAAATAATAAATCTAAAAAATAATACTTTTGAAATAATACGAGATTATCTTAATTATAAAAAGCTAATAATTAATAATTCAATTTTTTTTTATAATACTGGAATAGCACTATTAAACCAAAAAAAATTAAATGAAGCTTTAAATTTTTTTTTATATGCAATTGAGTTAACACCTAACACCGGAGATTATTACCAGACTATTTCCGAAGTATTTATTGAGCTGGGTAATCCTGATAAAGCTTATGAATTCAACAAAAAGGCCTTAAAACTTAACCAGGATGATCCTCATGCCTATAATAATCTGGGAAGAATCATGGAATTACAGAACAAACCAGATGACGCACTATTAAATTACCAAAAAGCAGTTCAATTTGAGCCTGATAATCCGTACTTTTATAATAATATTGGGATTATTTTATATAAACAGAGAAAATATTCTGAAGCTAAGTCACATTTTTTAAAAGCTAAGTTTCTGGAGCCTGAAAATCCAGAGTTTCTTGTAAATATAGGGCAGATTTCCGAGCAAGAAGAAAAATACCACGAAGCTTTAAATTATTATTTACAGGCAAGCAGATTTAGCCCTGAAGATGCTTCAATATATAACAGACTGGGGGTTATCACAGGTAAGCAGGAAAATTTTACTCTTACATTAGATTATTGTCAAAAAGCAGCAAATATTGAACCTGATAATTCTATTTATCAATATAATCTGGCAGTTGCTTATGAGAAACTGGATAAATATAACGAAGCTATAGAGCATTATCGAAAAGCAATAAAATTAAAGCCGGATTATATAATGGCAAATTTAAATCTTTCTACTCTTTTATTATTAACAGAAAAGTTTAAAGAAGGGTGGAAACATTTTGAATGTCGGAAATACTTATTGGAAAACCAGCAGGAAATAAAAAAAATTTTCTGGGATGGTCAAGCTCTTAATGGGAAAACTATTTATATACACTCTGAGCAAGGCCTGGGAGATACTATCCAGTTTTACCGTTATTTACCCTTAGTAAAAGAAAAGGGTGGGAATATAATTTTTATCTGCCAGTCAGAACTAATTAATCTTTTTAGGGAAAATAATCTGGGGTTTAGCCAGATAGAACCCGTTGGAAAAACTGCAATAAATAATGAGATTCATGTACCTTTACTAAGTCTTCCGGGAATATTTTCCACAACAATAGAAACTATTCCCCAAGAAATACCCTATATAAAAACAAATAAAAACTTAAGCAAAAAATATTTAGAAATTTTGGGTAACAATGGAAAGATAAAAATTGGTGTAATATGGAAATCTGGTTATCCTAACCCACTTTTTGAAAAAAGATCCGTTTCATTTGATTATTTTTATTTACTGGTAAAAAAATTTCCTGAATTAGTATTTTATAGTTTACAAAAAGGACCTTTTGAGGATGAAATAAATAATTATCCGGTTTGTGATAATCTTATCAGTTTGTCTGGGGTAATTACTGATTTTACCGATACAGCTGCAATCATAGATAATCTGGATCTGATTATTTCTGTGGATACTTCTGTGGTTCACCTTGCAGGAGCAATGGGTAAAAAAGTGTGGATACTTCTCCCTTTTAGTCCTAACTGGCGGTGGTTTCTTGAACGAGATAATTCACCATGGTATCCATCTATGGAGCTTATAAGGCAGAAAGAGCCTGATAACTGGGCTTCAGTATTTGTTAATGTTGAAGAAAAACTTAAAAATTTGGTTATTGGTTAAGCAATGGGTTTAAACCCATTGTTCAAGCTGCATTAAGCTTTTGGGAACCAAATTTATGGAGCAATGTATCTCTTATTCCGGTAGATTCAAGTAAATTAGCACCAATACTGGCACCAACTATACCACCTATAAATGTAATT
>CAYRDV010000390.1:0-5992 GCA_964422885.1 uncultured Candidatus Sericytochromatia bacterium | reverse complement strand
AATATATCAGCTGGTAATGCTGGCTATTGAGCTGACTCCGGCTAATGGAATCTTATACATGAGCTCAAAACCGCTTGAACCTTATTTTTATAAAATGGCCGAAAGTAAACAAAAAAAACTCTATCATTTACCATTAACCAGGATATCAAACAGGAATCTCAAAAAAATCAGAAGGTTTCACCTGCTCAAAAACAGGAAGACCAGGAAAATAGCTGATGACTATATATAAGAGAGTGAAGGGTGAGAAGTGACGAGTGAACAGGAAAATTAAAAATTTTCAGGTTTCAACATAATTCTGTAAAAAATACCAGTATTGCTTGGATCATCACCTTCCCATGCCGTATAAATATATCCAGGCACTCCTATGGCAATAGCAGGAGTAGTTTGTGAGCCTGTAGTAATTATATTTGTGATTATTTCAGTTTCTTCCGGCCTGTTTTTGCTATCAAACTGACTGGTAATAATACTCCCCTGATCCCCATCCTGGTTTGTACTTTCCCAGGTAATAAAGAATTTACCATTTTCACCTTTAAATACAGAAGGGTTTATTTGGTTATTTGTTGTGTAATTATTAACTTGAAGTTCTAAGTTTTTCCTTATACCAGAAGTACTGTATCTCTGGCCAAAAATGCCATTACCTGAGCCATCCTGGGCACTGCTTTGCCAAACTACCATGAATTCTGAGTTTGAATCATAAGCAACAGATGGATTAACCTGTGAATTTGTAATATATGTATTCACCTGAAATTCACCTCCGGTCACTGAACCTGTCGAAGTGTACCTTTGTCCAAATATTCCTGTTGCTCCTCCATCCTGTGAATCACTCTCCCAAGCGATAACAAATCCTCCTGATGAATCAACAGCCACTGAAGGATTATCCTGAGTAAATGATGTATAAGAATTAACAGCAAATTGTCCTCCAACCGGTGAGCCTGTACTATCAAATCTTCTAGCAAAAATACCTGGTGAATCAGTTGCTCCCTGGCCATCCCAGGTGATAATAAAATTATTGGCAGAATCCAGGGCAATAGCAGGGTTTTGCTGGTTCCCGGATGTATAATCGTTTACACTAATTACTGCTCCGTTTGTAGTTCCATCAGCATTAAACCTTTGTGTATATATTCCCTGTGAATCAGCAGCTCCCTGACCAGCCCAGGCAATAATAAATTTTCCTGAGTTATCAGCTGCCACAACCGGGGTTTGCTGCTGGTTTGTAGTATAGGTATTAACCGGAATCTCAGAAGTCAGAGGGTTTCCATGTTTACTAAATTTCTTGGCATATATTCCATCACTACTTCCATCCTGGCCTGTGCTTTGCCAGGTAAGCACAAAATCTCCACTACCAGAAGCTGCAATTGAAGGATATCTTTGGAAGTTTGTAGTATAGATATTGGCCTGGAACTCAGCATTTTTGGGAATATTAAGACCAGTAAGATATGGCGAACCGTCACTTCCTGCTGTAACCCCTATATTACCAGTAATAATCCCTCCCAAACTTTTTTGCAGTTGGACAGGCACATCAAGCTGGTTATTATTTGTGGTATCAACTGGAGATGTAGCATCATTGGTAATAGATACTGTACCATCATTGGCAACAGCGATAAATTCATGGGGATCAGTAGAAATAAGTGTATCCTGAACCCCTCCACCATTCCCACCGGGTAAATTATTAATGGAAGTAACATTCTTCAATACTGTAAATGGTGCGATAGATGTTGTGGGAGCTCCTGGTAGAGCAGGTGCTCCATGAGAAGGAGTAACAACTGCATTGGTATCACCGGAAACTGATACTACTTCCAAATCAAAATTGGTCCCTCCATTGGTAAATTTAATTCTGTCACCCGGTAAAAGAATACCAACAGGGCCATTCTGCCATTTTGTACTGGTGGCTGATAAGTTACCATCAGGATTCAGGGAAAGAGTATCAGTATTACCCGGTGTTGGATTTACATAACTGCTGTAAGCCCTCGCTGCAACATAATAATTCTGATTAGCCCGCAAACCGGTAAAATTGACTATTCTGGTCGGGGGAACAGTTCCCGGACCTGTACCAATAATAATAAAAGCATTCCCACCATTTGTAGGATTATGAAAGGTATTTAACAGAGATGAGCTATCAGTACTTAAAACCACAATAACATGTTCAAGGCTGTTGTTATTACTGATAAAAGCACTACTGATATCTTTCAGATTAAACCCTTTTTTATCATCAAAAGCCATTTTCATTCTGGCTTCTGAGCCACCCGGAAAACCTGCATCAAGAACATTCCCCAAGGGATTTGGTTTATTTGCACCAGGAATAAAAAGACAGCTCTCATGAACAACCAGACTACTGATCAACAAGTATTGAAATAAATATTTTAAGCTTTTTTTATCCATTTTATAAATCCCCAAAGGGGCCCCTGTTTGTATTAACACCGGGGTGAACCCCGGCCCCAAAAAATTTGGGGAAACCCAGGATTAGAAATCCGAGGTATTGTTAATACAAATAAAATTATCTGGCAGATTACTTTTTGATTAAACCAACTAATACAATTTTTATTATAATTAAATTAGAATCATCAGTCTATGAGTTTCGGCACACTGGGTGCATTAAATTTTAGTAGAAAATAATCTTAAGGATGAAAAGCTTATTTTTGCAATGGGCTAAAGCCGCATTGTTCCGTAGTTTTATTTTCTTAAACAAGGTGCTTTAGTGCCTTGTCACTTAAATTTTTACACAATTAATGTTTTTGGTTTATTATATTTTTATGCATAAAAGATTTTACTTATTCTTTTTTTTATTTTTGTTTGCCTGCAATAATAATATTACTTATTCAGAGCTGGAGCTAAGCCAGATAAAAAAGGCTGATGAAAGTGGTGAACAGGTTGAAATGGAACCTGGAGACACAATCCAGATAGTAGGGAAAGTGGAATTTAGCGATGGAACATCAACAACAGATGTAGTCTGGAGTTCTGCCGATAATAGTGTTGCAAAGGTTGATGATAAAGGAAGGATTACGGCTATTAGCCCAGGAAATGCTGAAATTACGGTTGCAGCAAAATCTGACCCTAAACAAAAATCCAGTGTAAAAATAAAAGTAATACCTGCTAAAGAACGAAAAGTTGGGATAAATGTGGGAACCGAAGGTAAACTGTCCAAAAAAGAGTTAGAAGAATATAATAACTCCGGCAAGCCAGCAAATAAGAATACCGGAACTACTAATACAAACTCCGTCCAAACTAATTATACTAAAGCATCTTTAAGTGGGGCTGTTTTTGATCTACATGGAAATATGGTGGAAAATGTTCAGGTAAAAGCTTCTTCTCTTGATAAGGTAATCAGATGGTCTTCAACTCAAAACTCTGTAAATGGCTCTTTTGCTTTTAAGGATGCACCACTGGGTGTTATCCTGGAAATAATTGCAACCAAATCAGGCTGGACTGAGCGAAAAAAAACAGAGGTACTTAAAAGTAATAATACGGAAATTAACTTTCAGGAGGCTTTGGCAATCCAAAATGAACCTGAGATAAGCGAAATAAGCTTTAACTCCCAAAAAATATCCGGTCCTGGTGCAAATATTGAGTTTTTTGACCAGTCCCAACCACCAGAAATTATTTCTTTTACAGGAGTTAATCTGGGCAAAGTAAATAATGTCCAAATTGCTCTTGTTTTTAGCGAGAGTATGAATAAAGAAACGGTAGAAAAGAATCTTCAACTGGTTTCCCAAAAACTTAGCACAGGAAATTCGGTTACTATTAATCCCGTGAGTGGGTTTTCATGGAGTAACAATGATACAAAACTATCGTTTCCGGTAAATTTACAGTTGGATGGAGTGAAAAGAATAATCTATCGTTTACAGTTTAAAAATAATTTTGCTGATAAAGACGGGCTAATTTCCCTCAAAGATAAAAGCTTTGCCTTTATAAATTCAGCAAGGTTTTCTGATTATGTAGCTTTTTCGGTTTACTAGCCCTGAATCAGTGGGCCATCATCTTCTTTCTTTTTGGGAGCACCTGTTTTTACATTACAGGCATCCTTCATACCAAGCTTACAAGCTGCTTTATAATCAACATCGGCATTCTTTTCATCTTTGATTTGCTCATAGGCTAAACCACGAAAATAATAATTTTCAGGGTCTTTGGCATCAAAGCTGATGGCCTTTGTATAATCTTTGATTGCTGATTCGTAATTACCAACCTGACCATAGGCTCCTGCCCGGTTATAATAAGATTTTGCATCAGGTTTCAGTTCAATGATTTTTGAATAATCCTTGATTGCCAGGATAAAGCCTTCTCTGCGGTCAGTATAAAAATAAGCATTACCTCTGTAATAATAAGCATCAGGATCATTAGGTGCAAGTTCAATTAATTTTGTAAAATCAGAGATGGCCTGATCATAATCTTTTTCCTGAGCATAGGCTGAACCACGGTTATTATATGCTTTTGCCAGCCCAGGCCTAAATTCAATCAGTTTGGTATAATCCTTGATTGCCTGCTGGTATTTTAATTTGTTGAAATACACATTTCCACGATAATAATAGGCTTCAGCTACTTTATTATCCAGAGAGATTACTTTGGAAAAATCCTCTAAAGCTTCATCAAATAAGGTCAGGTTACTATAAGCAATTCCCCGGTTAAAATATGCTTCGATATAATTGGGGCTAAGCTCGATGGCCCTGGTATAATCCCTGATCGATGCTTCATAGATATCGGTTTTTTCGGCTTCGGTCAACCCTCTGTTATTAAAGAACCTGGGGTTTTCCGGTCCGATTTTTATTGCCTGTGAATAGTCACTGATAGCTGTATCATAATCTCCGGTAATGTAATAAATATTGGCCCGGTTATAAAATGAATTGGCATCATTAGGATTAAGCTCAATTGCTTTTGAATAATTTTTGATGGCAATATCGTACTTTTTATAAATTTTATTTTCCACACCGATATTATGGTATGCGGCGGAAAGCTTAGGATCAAGCTCAAGAGCTTTATTATAATATTTCAGGGCAGAAACCTGATCGCCTGCGCCACCATATGAGGCTCCCAGATTATTATAGGCTTCGACAAGCTTGGGTTCTCGGTCGATCACCTGTTTATAAAGCTGAATGGCCTGATTATATTTTTTTGTGAAATAATAACCACCAGCAAGGTTAAAAATTGAATTGATACTTTGATTATTGATCGCCTCAAATTTTTTAAAGGCCCCATCTGTATCATTATTACGCAAAAAAGTGATAATATCCGCTTCGGCCTGACTGGTAATAAACAGAAAGACAGTGCGGTTTTCACCACTGATTTTGATATTGGCAATATCATTACTAATAATTTCCCGATCAGAAACAGGTACTTTGACACTAAGAATATTTTTAGCACCACCACAACTAATCATGAGGGAGGCAATAGCAAGTAAACTGATTTTTTTTAAAATATATGAAATTTTACAATGGACTATACTTCGAATTCGCTCAGTAACCAAAGCCACATTGTCCATAGGGGTCTGGGTTTTCCTAAAATGTAAACAGGTTTTGTTTGAGTTTAGCATTTTACTTATGTAAACCCTGAACATTATGTGAGCCTGTTTCATGATCAAGCCAAAGTAAAAGCCCTTTTTTATTATAATTAAGGTTAAGTACAGGTGCAGTCAGCCCTGTCAGTGATGCAGTCGCAGGCGCAGCTTCGGTTGTAATACCACCGCTGGGAGCATAGTTAACTATATTTTTGGTGAAAACGGATCTTTTTGATGCTACCGATGTATCAGTCCAGGCGATCATCCCATCTCCTTTTTCATTCAGGTGCAAACCGGGAGGAGAAACATCAGCAAGGATCGTATTTCCATCAGCTGGGTCTATAAACTGCTCAGTGCCACTTAAGAAAAAGTTTTGTAATTTCACGGTATGTCTTCCTTTAAATTTAAGGATGGGTTAACTTTGCTCGTAGAGTATAATCTTGTATTAAAATAAATCAAAATTTATACTGATATAATCTTATGGTTTTTTATTTTATGCAGGGGAGG
>CAYRDV010000389.1:0-5994 GCA_964422885.1 uncultured Candidatus Sericytochromatia bacterium | reverse complement strand
GACATTGACCGAAACCCAAAAGGCAGCAGAAGCCTTCGCGTTTCCTGCAGATCATGCAGACTATTCAGGGCTTTCCCCCGGGGACTCGGCCAGAGCCCAACCTTGGATTGGAGAGAAACTCATCCTTTCTGTAGGCATTGGTATTCTACCTTTACAGTACACTGCACAGGGTTTGGACAATTAGCTTCTTCCCCTTTTCAGAGTTTACATAAATGCCCCGGCTAATACCTTATAGCCTTTGCTCATTAGAGCCTTCACACTCCCTGATTTTCAGGTTCCTGGTTTTCAATTATAGCCTAGACCTAATTTAATCACCACTAGCTAAACGTGTGCCCGATCTTGGCATTTGGTTCACTTTCGTGCCCCTTCTCCTAAATGGTTTGCTCACAGTAAATATCCCTGAATGATAGCCAGATCATCTCAAGTGTTAGCTGTTTGCTTACCACTTTGTTCCTTAACCGTAATAATTATATTAACAAAAATAAATTACTTTGTCAATCTTTTTTTAAATTATTTTTTACCTTAAATTAACTATTTTATTCTCCAGCTTTTTGATAAAACAATTGAGATATTTCTGAATCACCCATTTTTTCAAGGCAATAGCCTAAATAATTAAAGATATTTGAATTAGATAACCCCAAATCTAAGCTTTCTGATAAGGAGTCTACAGCCTCCTCATATTTTTCCTGCTTTAATTGTGATAACCCTAAATTATAATAATAATTACTTTCTGAATTATCTAATCCAAGAAGCTCTTTAAAAATTGCTTCTGCATGTTTATAATCATTATTTTCAAAGCTTTTCAAACCATTCTCTAATAAATCTTTTTTAATAGTTTCAATATTTAATCTAAATACAGGTTTTAATTTTAATTCAGCAATCGATATATTTACTTTCTCTATTGTATGATGCCATGAAAAAGTGTGCTCAACCGTTTTTCTGGCATTTATTCCTTTTTGTTTTGCTTCTTCATTATTTTCATAAACGTAACGCATTAGTTTTTTTAAATGTTCTTTATCAGGTATAAACTGATATATATTATCTGTCAGTTCAATATTTTCAATTTGCTCAATTTCAGATGATTGAAATTCTGCATTTATTAAATATGAATTTTTATCTGAACAATATTCTTTAGAAATGCCACCATTTGTAGTAATAACCGATAATTCGCTGCCCATGGCTTCAAGAATATAATTTCCGATACTTTCTTTGTTATATGGATAGACAAAACAATCACAGGCATTAAACAGGCGAATAATTTTACTTTCAAATTCACGGTAGCCGCCTCTACCATTTAATGGGTAAAATTCGTCAGTGTATAAAATTATTTCAGGATTCGTTGGGTATTTACTTAAAGTTAATATTTTATCTGTTATTTCATTTTCATTTATCTCATATGTGTTTCCTATTTCTTTGTTTCTGGTAAAAGAATCTATTTCTGAATTTCTTATTACCAGGCAGATATCATCATTACTGTTAAATTCTTCGGTATAAGCATCAATTAAAACTTCAAGCCCTTTACTCTGATTAAAAGGGCCAATAAATAATAACTTGAAATTCTTTTTAGTACTGATTGGAGCTTTACCTGTTTCCTTTTTATGTAAATCAATATCAACACCATAAGGAATAATTTTAACCTTGTTTTCATTTACTCCTGAATTAACATAATTTTCCATGATAAATCTGGATGGAACCCAAACCTGATCAGTTAGTTTATTTATATCATTTACAAGATTAACTGGTAATGAATAATGCTCCCAGGCGCTGAGGAGTATAAAATATCCATTTTCAGGAATACTGAATTTTTTATTTAAAATACTCCTGATAAAAAAATTAGCATCATTATAATTTATATTTTCATCTGAGTTTTCAATATTAATCAGGTTATCAGGTATTTTGTCTTTAAAAATTAATTTTTTATTTCGTTCAAAAAAATAATTTACCAGTTTTTTACGAAATATAGGATATTTTATACTAAAATAATTATTATTTTGTTTATAATCACTTATTGAATTATAATCAATAAGTTCTTTGAAACAACTATCAATATAACCTTTAAATTCGATATCAGTATATGTATGAATCTTATTTTCTATAACGTTAAGCTCAACTTCGAGTGGTTCATAATCAAAACTTTGAGCGATTCCATTTAATAAACCAGCACATAAAATTGTCTCCTGATTATCTAAAGATTTTTTCCAGCTATCACTGATTAAATTAGGGTTTGTCCCCTGAACCGGATGTTCAAGGGGAAAATCACCCCACCATAATTTTCCACCGATAGTACTTTTTAATAAAGTTTCAGAAAAGGGAATACCGATAAAATTTGCAACATCCTGCATTATTCCTTTTACATCTTTATGAATTTCTTCAAATTTAATAAACTTATAATTTTCATTCAATATTTCCTTCTGTACTAAAGAAGTTGAAAAATTAAATAGAAGCATGTACCATAAAAAATAATATTTATGCAATTGAATTGCAGCATTATTTTTACTTAAAACCTTAACCAAAGAAACATAAGAATCAAAAGGGTTTCTTAAAGTTATTAAAAATTTTATTTTTGGAAAATCTTTTAGCACCTCCTTAAAAAAAGAATCATTTTCAGGTTCGGAAAAGTAATGGTAGTTAGCTCCTGTAGGGCTAAATACAAAATCTGAGATAAAGTAATGATGATGAAAAAAAATAGTTTTTATTTTTGAAAATTGAATTTTGTGGACTATTGCATATGCAAAATGTGCTGCCAATAAAAAGTTTTTGCGATCAATTTTATTTAACTTTTTTAAAATAGAAGTTAATATTGGATGAATTTCCTCTCCTTTAAAATCAAAAGTTTCATCTTTTTTTTCACCTAGATTTTCAAAATAACCAAGCGTATTATTATAAAAAAGGAATGAATTCATAATATTTTCGATTGTATAATCTGGTAAATGGTAATTAATATAATATTTTGAAAGTTTAGGAAAGGGAATAGTTAAAACATTTTCATGAGAATCGATAAGTGTATGGAATAGTGATGCAGCTGCTCTGGCAATTGTAACTAAAAAAACAATATTGATATTTTTTTGTTCAAAATTTTCAACATAATCAGTTGCTAATTCGATAAGTTCGCCTTGATTCATTTTACCCTTGTTTAATACAACTTTTTATTTCCAGATATATATTTTCAACCGCATTTGTTTTAATTTTTTCTATCCCTATTTTACTCATATTACTGATATTTAATTCTTTTTCAAATATATTTTTATTTATTTCTTTATAATATCCTGCAAATATAGAAGAACCAGTTTTTTCCAAAAAAGTTCCATTACTTATCTCATGTATTTCACTGGCAACTATAATACATGGTAAACCAGATGCATTAGCTTCAAAAGGAGTTATTCCTCCCCCTGTTATTGCCAAATCGTAATTATAAAATTCATGTATAAGTGAAGGAACTGATGTTTTTATTATAAAATTATCAGTACATATTTCGTTTAATTCTCTAGTATGCTTAAAAGAAGGCCCGGTAATAACTGTCGCTTTTTTGTTTAGGGCTTTCAAGATTTTTATTACCAAAATTGTAGTACCATAAGTATCGCTTCCTCCAAGGGTTACAAGAATATTATCCTGATTTTTTCTAATTCGTTTATAATTATTTATTTCACTATTTAGGATCAGATATTTAACGCCAATAAAAACCTTCTTACCTTTCAGATTTGTGATATTTTCAAATTCAAGTCCGCCAAAGTTAATATCAGCAAGCTCTGCTCCGCTTCCTTTATCATCAAAGGTAATTACAGGTATCTGATTATTAATTACATTCTTAGCATGAGTTTTTTCTGTATTTAGCCTGTCATTTATCCATATTTTAATCTCGTATTTTTTTATTAAAATTTTTTCCCAATTTGTTTCTACATCAGCATAATTAACTAATTCATAATTTATCTTTTTTTGTTCCAGAATTGAGGTAGATACACGATCATTATTAATAAAAACGGTATATTTTTCATCTCTTTTTTGTAAATACTCAATAAAAGAGAGCATTCGGAAAAAATGCCCCATTCCTTTATAATGAGATGATTCTACGCATATTGCATACATAATTTTATCGCGTCTTCAGTTATTATAAATTCATTACCAGCATTTTCAATAATAAAACAGGCCTTTTTTAAATCATCCTCAGTATCAACAGTTAATCTAATAGTATTTATATTTTTTTCTGCCCTTATTTTTAAATTACTGATTTTAAATAAATGAGAATTTTCCAGGATATACTCATTTACATGCTCTTTATGATGTAATTCCTGACCATTAAAATAACTTTTTTCCAAAGCAGAAAATGAAAATATTTCAGCTCCAATTCCGATAGGAAGAGACTCAAATGATTTTGAGTATTCAGAACAGGTTTTTAACTGTAAATCAATAAGATTATCTAATTCTTCAATATCAAGAAAAGGATTATCACCAGTAAGCCTGACAATTTGCTCAAAAGAATATTTCTTGGCACAAAAATAATATCGTTCCAATACATTATCTTCGCTGCCCCGAAAACATTCAATACTATTTGTTTTGCAAAATTCTTCAACAATATCATCTTTTGCTGAATTACTGGTAGCAATGACAATTTTTACAGGATGATTTAAAAATGATAATCTAAAAAGTATATGCTCAAGTAAATTTTTATTTCCTATTTTTTTTAAAATTTTTCCGGGCAATCTCTGTGAGCCCATACGGGCCTGAATAATAACTCCTATCATAGGTTTATTCAAGGTCATTCCAGTTTAAAACATCATCTTCTTTCAGTGTTGTTTTTACCGATTTTCCTATAATTTGCTCAAGATATTTAGGCTGTATTCCGGTTCCTGGCCGTTTAACACATAAATTATCAACGTTTAAAAGCTCACCTTTGTTAATATCTTTTTTAGCAACAATACTTTTTCTGTTATTAAGACGGTTTTTTAATTCAGAACCAAAAGGCATTTTTATCCCAGAACCTTTCATTTTTTCGATAGTTCTGATGCTATCGACAATGTATTTCATTTCATCAGGGGTTGATGAAATTATATGATCAGGTCCTTCCGCATTTTTATCCAGAGTAAAATGCCTTTCAACTATTGATGCTCCCATTGTTGCAGCAGCAATGCAGGTAATAGGGGTTAAGGTATGATCAGAAAAACCAATATGAAATTCCGGAAAATTATTTTTAAAAGTATTGATGACATTCAGATTCACTTCATGAGGATGAGTTGGATAACCTGAAACAGTATGTAAAATAGCTAACGTACTGTTTCCTTCTTCAAGAAATACATTTACGGCTTCTTTTATTTCTTCTAAAGTAGACATGCCTGTAGAAAGAACAGTAAATAGTCCTGTCCGGGCTATATACCGGAGAAAAGGAAGATTATTGGCATCATCCGCACCAATCTTTATTGCCTGAACTCCTAATTTTATCAACAAATCAACATCATCCTGATGAGATGGAGTAGAAAACCAATCCATTCCAAGCTGGCCAATATAGTCAAAAATTTTCCGATGAAGTTCTTCACTCAGCTCATATTTTTTAAAATATTCATACTGAGAAATTTTTCCGGTACCTTCCATATCAAAGAAAGCACCTTTGCTACTTATAGTTTCAGCTGTATAAGTCTGCAGCTTTACACAGTCAACTCCAGCATAATGTGCACTATCAATCAGCTTTAGAGCTTCTTCATAAGTAATAAAATTTCCACCGATTTCTGCTATAATATAGCAACGCTCTTTATTATTTAACTTTTCAAACATAATTTTTTACAATTAATGCTCTTCCATTTATTTCAAAAATATCTTCTTTTGTTTTTCTGGGTAAATAGCATTTTTGGCATACAGCAATTTCTTTAAATCCATCGTTTTTTTTATGAATTTCTCTTACCTTATTTAAATTTTCACCATGCCATATTTCATGTATTGTTTCTTTATTTGCATCTCCAATTACATGTTGGTTTTCATCATCATTTGCACACATCATAACTTTTC
>CAYRDV010000388.1:0-6030 GCA_964422885.1 uncultured Candidatus Sericytochromatia bacterium | reverse complement strand
TTCAGAAAAACTTATTTTCATCGTTTTTTTATTAAAAACATCCTGTTCATGGACATTATCAGAAAAATTAATTCCTAAATTATTTCTAAAGAGCAGAATAAGCGGGTGTTGATATTTCTCTTTTATTTCAAGGATTTGAATATAATAAAGAGCAGTCCCTTTATTATTCAGATATTCAGGTAATATTAATTTACTGCGTTCTTCAAATACATGATCCGCATCCATAATCAAAATCCAATCCTGTGTAGCATATTTTAATGATTCATTTCTGGCAGCAGAAAAATCATTTTTCCATTCAAAAGAATAAACCTTTGCACCATAACCAGTAGCAACTTCCCTGGTCTTATCTGTAGATCCGGTATCAATGACAATAATCTCCGATGCTATATCAGCAATGCTTTCCAGAGCATTAGCAATATTTGCTTCTTCATTTTTAACAATCATGCAAACACTAAGTGGCAGGCTCATTTTATTCTCACCAAGAAATATTATGGACAATATATTTTTGTAATTCTTTGATATCAAGATTTAAAGGAGCAACCATATTTTTTAGGCATAACGCTGCGGCATTACCTGCCGCTTCACCCATTGCTGTACAGGTTGCGGTAATTCTTATGGATGCCTGTGCTTCATGAGTTGCCGAAATACTTCTTCCTGCCACCAGTAAGTTGTCTATTCCTTTGGGAATAAGGCTTCTAAAAGGAATATCATAGTATTCTCCTTCCTTTAAGCGAATCATTTCTCCTCCGCCTCCGGTAGGCTCATGAATATCAATCGGATATGAGCCTCTGGCAACAACATCATCAAACTTACGTGCAGAAACGATATCCATTCCGGTCATTGTATATTCTCCGATAATTCGCCGTGTTTCCCTTACACCAACCTGTGTTGCAGTATTGGAAATATAAGAATCCTCAAAACCGGGAATTCTTTTTTTCAAAAGCTGATAAATCTGCCAGGCATTTTTATGGCCTTCGGACTGTGCTCTGCTTAAATCAACATTACTAAGACCACTTACCCTTAAGCTCCTGGTTGTATTTACAATTACCAGATCATCCCTGTGAGTAGTAACAAAAAAGATATAATCAAGGGGATTATCATATTTTGTAATCCTTCTTTCAGCTTCAATCTCTTTTTTAAATCCGGCAATAGAAACACCATTGATATCTTCTTCAATAAAACTAAAATTTTGCGGATCTTTTTTTGAATATTCAAGAACTTTTTTCATATCTACATTGGCAATCCTGAACATTAATGTCATTGCCTGGGTAAGACCATCACTTTCCCGGCCTACTTCAAACTTTACTCCTGCTTTGGCGGCCAGATCAGCATCAGCAGATGTATCTACAAAAAAATCGGCAGCAAAGTTTTCTTTTCCACTTTTACTTTCAGTGATAATCTCTTTAATTATATTACCCTCTTTTACAATGTCTGTAAGATATGTATGAAGCAGATATTCAACATTATATTTATCCATCAGGTCATATAAAACAAACTTTAGAGTTTCCGAATCAAAGGCTCTGGAGCCAGGCTTTCGCCCACCATATTTAACCAATTCATCCAATATTTCCTGAAACACACCATATACAAGCTGTTTATTACCAGCACTAAAATTCATAAAAGGGGAAACCATGGATGCTGTAGATGTTCCGCCAAAAAAACCATATCTTTCAAAAATCATTGTTTCAGCACCTTGTTTTTTTGCGGCTATCGCTGCTGCTACCCCAGACATTCCACCACCAACAACAATTACCCTTTTTCCCGCACCACTCATAAAGTTTTTATCCTGAAAATAAAAATAAAGTTTAAAAGTAATTATAACAAAAGGTCATCTAATAAGTATGGGCGTTATATCTAACGTTCCTACTTATCACTTTTTATCAGTATTGAGAATACCTCGAAGCTTTGCTTCGGGGTTGACAAAACTTTGTTTTGTTTCCAAAGTTTTACTTTGGAGTTAATACTCACAGGGGCCCCACCTTGTGGGGAGTTATTATTTGCACTATAATTTTAGAAAAGACAGGTAACTTTTCGCTAAATTTTGTATTTAAGGGAAGAATAATAAATGTTCAAATTAAATAAGCTGATAGGGTTAATTTTTATTACTATTCTTAACTTAGGCTGTAGTCCATCGGTAATAGAAGTAACAACTCCCGCAGTTAATGTAGATCCTGGTTTTTATGATCTAAAAAACTGGCAAAGCAAAAAAAATATGATTAGAGAAAAAGAAAATTTTGCCTTTGTTTCTTTGGAAAACAAACTTTATGCAATTGGTGGTGATGCTGTAAACATCTGGCTTGCAGATAATGATGTTTATGATACGGTAACTGATACCTGGTCTGCTAAAAAGCCTATGTCTGTAAACAGAGGTGGTTTATCGGCAGCAGTGATAAATTCAAAAATTTATGTAGCAGGAGGCTTTGATGGCTCTAAGTCAACCTGGTATGATACTCTGGAAGTTTATGATCCTATAACTGATAACTGGGAAAAAAAATCACCAATGGGTACGAAACGTTCAAGCTTAGGTGTAGGTGTAATTGATAATAAGCTTTATGCAGTAGGTGGAATCCGTTCAGAAAAAGATTGGCTTGACAGGTTGGAGGTTTATTCACCTGATAGTGACACATGGGCATTACTTTCTCCGATGAGTGCACCCAGAGCTGAAGTTGCGGTAGCAATTGTCAATAAAAAATTATATGCCTTTGGTGGTTCAAATTCTAATGGTGTTTTAAATATTGTTGAAGAATTTAATTCCAGAACAAATTCCTGGAAAACAAAAACCAGCTTACCAACTCCCAGAGCAAATGCAAAAGTAATTACTATCAGTAATAATATTTTTGTAATGGGTGGCCGTGATGAAAAGAATAAACCTCTTGATATCGTTGAAGTTTATAATACCAGCACCGATAAATGGAGTACAACTGAAAAGCTACCTGAACAAAGAGTCAGTTTCGGAGCTGTAGTTACAGGAAATGATGGTAATACTGTCTATATTGCAGGTGGTATGGATCCGGAACATGTAATCGGACTTGTAAAAACTGGAAAAATTGAGAAAAAGCAATAATGGTCAAAGCCAAAATAAAATTAGATATTTATTTTTGAAAGATAGAAAAAATTTAATATGTTTAAACTTCCATTTAAATTTCGTGATGTTATTCATGATTTCATTGAATTTCCAAATAGTCCGCTGGGGCAGACTGCCTTAAAAGTTGTTCAGACTGATACTTTTCAGCGCCTGAGACGTTTAAGTCAGCTTGGTATGGCAAAATTAATTTATCCTGGCGCAGAACATTCAAGATTTTCTCATAGCCTGGGAGCATTTCATCTTGCACAGCAGGTAATAGAAACTCTTAAGGAAAAAGAAAAATTATCCGATATTTCCCAGGCAGAGCAGGATGCTACCTGCCTTGCAGCATTGATGCATGACATAGGGCATTGTATGTTTTCACACGCCTCCGAAACAATGTGGGATTTTAAACATGAAATCCAGACTTATAAACTGATCGAAAGGGAACCTGAGTTAAACAACATTTTAAAAGAGTATCCGACCACTACTAATTTCAAAGAACTAATAATTAATATTTTAAAAGGTGAAAATTTAGCAAATAACAAATATTTCCTTCATGAAATTGTCTCAAGCCAGATGGATGTTGATCGGATGGACTATATATTAAGAGATGCTCACATGACAGGGGTTCAGTATGGAGGCTATGATCTTAAGTGGATTCTTGGACATCTTACGGTTGCCGAGTTTAATGGAAAATGCAGGCTGGTTATTGAAAAGAAAGCAATTGATGCGGTAGAACAGTATCTTACTGCCAGATTTTATATGTATCGTAATGTTTATGAGCATAAAACAGCCAGAATATTTGAAGTTATGCTTCAGGCTCTGATTAAGGAGATAAAAAAACTGGATAACGAGCTGTTGGAGAATTATAAGCTTTTATGGCTAAAAGGCCCTGATTTTGATAATCTGGAAGAGTATAAACTATTGGATGATTACAAAATGTGGGAAGCAATGAAAATTATTGCTTATGAAGATAATTTTACCGGACATTCCAAAGAACTTGCCAATGATTTTTTGTTTAATAACCGCTGGGATATTGAGAAAACAAATATAAAGCCGAATATTACCAGTAAAGGTTTTATTGATGGTATATATTATACAAAAGTTAAACCCAGCAAATTTTATGATCAGGAACCTGATAATCAGGTATTAGTCTTAACAAAAGGGGAAGGCCCACAGTTACTAAGCCAGCTTGGAAGATTTGTCTCAATCAATAAAAAACGGGAAGTAGAAGAAAAGTTTATTATTACCAGACCTAAGTTTATTTAGAAATTTAAACCACAGATATTACAGATGAAATCAAGATATACACAGATTAAAAAATAATTAATCTAAAAAATTTTACCATCATCTTATTTGTGTTATTCTGTGACTAAAAGGAATGCCTAAATTGTTAAATTAATCTGTTTTAGGCGGTCTTTATCTGAGTAATCTGTGACCAACGGGAATCCTGGATGATATAATAATTTATCATCCATGGGTGGTAAAAATTAAGAGTTTAAAATAGTATGAATAATGACTGGGCAGAATTATCAATAAATACAACGACAATTGTCAGCGAGCTTTTATCTGAATTTCTTTTACAGGAAGGAGCCAAAGGAGTTGTTCTTGGGGAATGGGACCCTGACAATATTTCAGAATACACTACACTAAAAGCTTATTACCCAGAAGAAATTCCTAATTTTAAAGAGTTATTACTTAAAATAAACGAAAAACTGCTAAGTTATCAAAAGTCCGGGCTTATTACCGGAGCTGGTGAAATATCGGTAAAGCTTGTAAAAGAAGAGGACTGGGCAAATAGCTGGAAAAAGTATTTTCATACCCTTCGTATCGGAAAAAACCTGGTAATAAAACCTTTATGGGAAGAGTATCAGGTACATGGCACAGATATTGTTATTAATTTTGATCCTGGTATGGCTTTTGGTACGGGAACTCATCCCTCTACCCAGCTATGTATGGAAGAGATTGAAAAGCTAGCTGAAAAAATTCCTGATAAAGAGTCATTTACAGTTCTTGATCTTGGTACTGGTTCTGGTATTCTGGCAATTACTTTAAATCTTCTGGGGTTTAAGAAAATTACAGCAGTAGACATTGATCCTGTGGCAATAAAGGCCTCAAAAGAAAACTTTAAAATTAATAATCTGAATATAAATTTATTTCAGGGAGAGCTGAAAGATTGCAATAGCACCTTTGATTTTATTGCTGGAAATTTACTGGCAGAAATTATTGAGAGTATTGCGAATGACCTTTATAAAAAACTAAATAAAGAAGGAATTTTTCTTGGCTCAGGAATTATCAAACAAAAAGAAAAAGATGTAATCAGTTCTCTTTTAGCATCAGGCTTTATCATTAAAGATACACGGTATCTCGGAGATTGGGCAATGATCCTGGCTAAAAAGACTTGATTTAATTTTTAAAAATTTCAAATAAATGATATATTACTAAAACTAAAAATAACTTTTTACAGGAGGGCTTAAATATGGATAAGGATGTAGTTGGAAAAGCATTAGGGAAGGTTTCTTCAGGATTATATGTAGTTACCTCAAAAAAAGGTGAAAGTATGGGTGGGTTTACGGCTTCATTTCTTGTTCAGGTTGGCTTTGAGCCCCCATTAATAGCAATGGCTGTAAAAAAAGGCCGTAATAGTTATGATTTAATCACTGAGGCTGGTGGTTTTGTGGTTAATATTATGACAAAAGAAACAATGAAACTGGTTGGTCATTTTGCCAGACCACGCCCTGAAGGTGAATCCGAATTTGAAGGAATTAGCTATGAAGAAAAATCTTTAGGAATGCCCGTCTTAACAGAGTCACTTGCTTATCTTGAATGTACTGTTTATTCAACTGCGGATGCTGGCGATCATGTAATCATACTTGGTGAAGTAGTAAATGGCGAATTGCTGAGAGAGGGAGAGCCAGCAACTCATGTAAGAAAAAACGGTTTTAATTATTAAAGTGAGGCCA
>CAYRDV010000387.1:0-6031 GCA_964422885.1 uncultured Candidatus Sericytochromatia bacterium | reverse complement strand
GCTGTTCGTGGCGATGGGAATTTTTGATACTGAGAGGAAGCTCACCTTCTGGCTGTAGTGCCGCTGGTTGCCCAACAGGTCAGGCTTGTGTATCCGGAACATGTAAAACAATAGGCACCACATGTTCACCTACATGCTCAACAGGAGAGACCTGTGTTGAATTGACAGCAGGTGTCAGTACATGCCAGACCTTAACCTGTTCACCCACCTGTGCTTCAGATCAGGATTGTGTGGATGGTATCTGCCAGGTAAAAACCTGCAATCCAACTTGTACTACAGGCTATACATGCATTGCCGGAGTATGTTCACCGAATTGTACAGGGGTTACCTGCCCAAGTGGGGAAACCTGTCAATTAGGTATTTGTATTGATGAATGCCTGGCTCTCGATAACAGACCAAGAAGTTGTGCATGTACTTCTGACACACAATGCAGTAGTGCTAACTGCAAAATAAAGAATGGTGATACAGCAGGAACCTGTAATTAAAGGAAGCGTAAAAATGAAAATAACAAAATATACTAAAGGGATGAGTCTTATAGAAGTGTTAATAAGCTCAATGATTACTCTTATGTTTCTTGGTACAGTTTCAAACGTTTTATTTTCTTTTAGCAAAAATGCAACTGTTAATACAATAAAAAGTAATTTGGATATGGATCTTAGAAAAGCGATTGAAAGGCTTGAAAGAGAAATATCACCAGCAAGAAATATAATCGAAACTGATAATGATAACCCTGATGGTTCTGAACCAAGTATTACAGGCCCAACTAGCCTGGTAGTTGAAGTACCAGCCTATGATAAAAGTAATTATCCATTATATTATGGTAACGGACACCCTCAGACTGATACTATTTATTTGAAAATAGATACTACCAAAAACAGATTGGTTCTTTCTTATTTACCTGTGCCAAATAGTAGAAGAACACAAATTGTAAACCAGATTTTATTTCCAAGTATGGTTCCTATTGATAGTGTGACTAATAAATATATTACTTCAGATGCATCACCTCCCAAACCATTTACGTATTATGCGGTTCAGAATGAAATTTCAGCAAATTATAATACAGAAACAAGAACCATCAAAATTGTTCTTTACGGACAAACCACATTTAACGGGCAGACCTATACAGCCAAAAGAGAGACAGAAATCAGATTGAGAAATTCAACTAATTAAGGAGAAATTTTTATGATAAAAAAAAGAAACATTCAGAAAGGGTTTGCATTAATAACAGTTCTTATGTTTGCTGTTATTGTTCTTGTGACAACAGGAGCTATAATGTTAAGAATAACTCAGGCATCAAAAGAAATTTCAGCCCGTGATTTTTATGATAAATCATCTGGTATATCTGATGCTATTCTCTCTAATGTTATAGATTGGCTAAATAAGGAAAACTACGATTATGCGGTAAAAAGTTCACCAAATGTGACTAAAACTGGTATTGAATATATCAGTAAATTATATCAGACAAGTGAAACTGGTTTAATGCAAAAAACCGATACAAATTCATCTTCAACTAATACAAAAGCAACAGCAGATTTGAGCGTGGTTCCATCATCAGTTGAGGTTAATGATGAGCTTGGAGATAGTAATTCAAGTACACCAATTGATTATACAAAAAATCTATTTCTAACTAGCTTTATGACAGCTCCCGGAAATATTTCTACAATTGTTGGTTCAGGAATGAAAGATCTGGTTGTTGATATGCCATCTTCAGTTAACTCTACAGACCCGGTAATGCAGGCTTTATATGCTTCACCAAATAAACTTACTGATATGATGTACCGCTCCTTTATGGTAAAAACTGATACATTTAGCCAGGAAGTCAGAGTAAGCATAATTCCTATAACAACTAATATAAATAATTTAGATGAAATTACTTTGCATGGAAATTGGAGTGGTAACTCAGCACTTGTAATGGCACATACTGATGTTTTCAAATTAATTGCTAAATCTTGTATACCAGATTGTAGCACAAGTATAAACCCCAGGAAATATGAATTAATAATTCAAAGGCCAATAGCTCCACATATGGATTTTAATTTTAACCAGGCTGTTTTATCTGATGGTGCAATTGATGTAAAAAATGCAAAGACAAATTCTGGGCCTTTATATGTTAATAATACAAATGAAGGGGATGTTCATTCAAATGATTATGTTGCAATTGGCTCGACAGGCAAGGTTGGTGGAAAAGTAACATCTTCCAAGCTGGCATATTTTGGGACTGAAGGTAATATACCACCAGCTAATGATCCAAATGTAATTCCTAATTCAGGCATACCAGCAGCAGGTCACCCTCTTTCAAACACTTCCCAAATTTTTAATAAAACTGACTCAAAAAGTAATGTTCCTGAAATACCCCTCCCAAAGTTCGAGTTTGGGGCTATGCCAACTACACCTTGTAATACAGCTCCAGTAGCAGGAGTGGTAACTCTAAAAGATTGTGTAATTACAGATGCCAGTTATGAGTTAGCGGCAAATGTTCTTACAAAAATAGAAGGGACTGTTTATTTTACTGGAAATTTTGTTCAGAAAGGCGACTTTATGGCTACAGGAACAGATCCTGTCAGAATTATTGTTGAGGGTACAATAGACATTAGTGGAAACTCAGCAGCAGTTATGTCAACAACCTCTCCCATGTTTGTTAGTAACTCTCCTGCACAACCTGCAATTAAAATCTCTGGTAATCCTGGTACAGGGACTGAATTTGGGGCTGTATTCTATACTTCAAATCCTGATGCAACTGTTCAAGTAAGAGGAACAGCTGATGTATTCGGTTCAATCCTTTCCTCAGGTAAAGTTGAATTTGATGGTGGTATGACAATGAAAAGAGATACAGATTTATCAGCTATTTCTAATTCATTTCCACCATCTCCGGATGATTGTAGAATTGAAATAGTTTCATGGAAAGAAATTAAAGATTAATTTTTAAAATTATTAGGAAATAACCTAAAACATATTTGATAAAATTAAATCTCTACTAAAAATTGTTGTAGGGATTTAATTCATTAAACCTCCTTTTAGGACAACACCATATTTTTATTTATACTAGTGGAAAAATGGAAAAAGAAAAAAAAGATTTAAACTCGGTAAAAAAGCCAGTTAAAAAAGAAAACCCTATTAATATTAGTTCTGTAGCAAATAATCAAAGCAGCCTTTATACTAATAAACCAGTTGAAAAAGTTAAATCTAATAAAAAAGTTACAAATAAAATAAATTACTCATTTATTCTTTACCCTTTAATAGCAATTATATGTATTTTTATAATTTTAACTGTTTTTAAATCTCAACCATCTTCTATTATTGGTAAGGTTGTAGATAATAAAGACCAAAACACTTTATTGAATGGAGTTACTATTTCAGTAAACGATAAAGAAACCTTTGAAAATAATTCAACTGGTGGCTTTATTATACAAAATTTAAAGGCAGGCAAAAATAAGATTTCATTTAAGAAAACAGGTTATTTACCATTTACTGACACAATTGAAGTTAAAAGGGCAGAAGAAGTAAAAATTACGGTAAAATTAACTCCTGAAAAAGCAGATACGGTCTTTAAAGGTTCAAATATAATAGTTGCTAACTCAAAAGGTAATAGTATTTCAATAACAAACTTAAATAACAGGACTACAGACTCAATAACCGTTGGGCAAAACCCGACCAGTGTAGTTGCAATTAATGAAAAAAAGAAAATATATGTAGCAAATACCTTAGAAAGCACCATCTATGTAATTGACTTTAATATTAGAAATATTATAAATAAAATACAGTTACCAGAACATTCAGAGCCTATAAAATTAGTGTTGTCAAGCAGTAGGGATAAAGTTTATGTCTTAAATTCTCATTTATCTTCCATCTTAGTTATAAACACTTCCACTGACTCTCAAACAAATGAAATAAAAATTTCTAGAAATAATATAAAAGATATAGCAATTAATCCTACAAGTGGCTCTTTAATTCTACTCACAAATGATGGGTTAGTAGAAATAAATGGGGATGATATAAATTCTGCCAAAAATATTCCATTTGAAAATATATCACCTGGACAGCAATTAATTATAGTAAGCAATAATGCATATATTATAAATTATAGTAATAATGAGATTATTAAAGCTGATTTGGGTAGTGGAACTTTTAGCAGATTTAAAGTTAATAATACACCAATAAGCATTGCTGTTAATTCAGTAGGAAATTATATATATTACGCAACTAATAATTCAATTTCAGTAATGGATTCTTCAACAGGAAGTATATTAAAAGAAAATATTAATTTTGAAAACAAAATTTCAAAAATAATTATGTCTAATGATAATTCAAAATTGTTTATTTTAAGTGATGCACAAGGTAATATATCTTTTCTGGATACAAGTAAAAATGAAATTAATAATGAAAAATATTTAGTAGGAGCAGAACCTAAAGATATTTCTTTTATTGAAAATTAAAAAGAAAATTTAATATTTAAAACTTAAGTCTGGTAATATTCTTTTATTGAAAGAGAATATTTTAAATTAATAATGAACTTAAAATATATAAAAGATCTAATTTTTCGTATTGCATTTGATAAATCCGATTTATTAAAAAAAATATGGATAAAGAATACTAAGTTTAAAAAAGCTCCTGAAATACCCTGGACTCCTTTAAATAAACCTTTAAAAGATTGCAAAATTGCCTTGATCACAACTGCTGGTATTCATCATAATTTTCAGGAACCGTTTAATATGCAGGATAAAAATGGAGACTGGAGTTTTCGTGAGCTTGGGTTAGAAAAAAAAGAGACCTTTACTATTACACATGATTACTATAACAAAACTGATGCTCTAAAGGATATAAATATTGTTTTACCTATTGATAGAGTTAATGAACTTGTCAACGAAAAATTAATCGGTTCTTTAAATCTTTATGCTTATAGCTTTATGGGGCATATCTTAAATGAATATATTGAACAATTTATCAACATTTCAGCAATTGAAGTAGCTGAAAAACTAAAAAAACAAAATGTCGATATTGCTTTACTGACACCTGCCTGAGGGACCTGTAATCAGACAGCCGGTCTGGCTGCCAGGATCATAGAAAAAGAAGGAATCAGTACAATTACAGTTAGTATTGTCAGGGAAGTAACCGAAAAAGTAAGGCCCCCAAGAGCTGTTTTTCTAAAATGGCCCTTTGGTCATCCACTTGGTGAACCTTTTAATATAGCCCAACAAAGAAGGGTTGTTATAGATTGCCTTAATGCATTGGAAACAATGGATGAGCCAGGCACAATCAGAGATTTGGGCTACAAATGGAAACGTTCTTAAGAAGTGAGGCCGCTTCGCTTAGTGAGGGGGAAGTGAGGCCAGATAGCTAAAGCTATCTTAGTGAGGGGGAAGGAAGAAGGACGTTATTTTTCACCAATTTTGCCCTTTAGGTATTTTATCAAACCTAATATTGGGCTTTTTACTTCATCTAAATTTATGCTAATTTCATTTATATAACCAATCTCCTGAGAAATTATTAATTGAGTTTCCAACTCTGCAAGTGAACCAAGAGAAATGTATAGGAACTTAATGAAATCTTTATCTGAGTTTCTTGCTGCACCTTCTGCAATATTACTTGATACCGATACAGCAGCTCTTCTCATCTGATTTGTTAAGCCATAAATTTCATGCTGTGGAAAATTATTAGTAAGAATATAAATATCTTTTGCTAAATTAACCCCTCTTTTCCAGGCATCCAAGTCTTTATGATTCATGAATTCAGCCTCTTTTCACCTCTTTACTTCTCCCTCACAGGCAATTTATTGCCGCCTCACAAGCAAGCTTGCTTGCTGCCTCACTTCCCCCTCACTTCCCCCTCACTTCCTCATCCTCTTCATCAGGATAATAATCAAACTGGAAATCTCCGATTTTAACTGTATCACCCTCCTGAGCATTCATTTCTTTTAACTTTTGAATTATTCCTGCACCAGCTAATATTTTCATAAACCGGTTTAATGCTCTTTCATTATAGACATCTGTCAGCTCCAGAAGCTTTTGGATTCTGTGACCATCAATAATAAATG
>CAYRDV010000386.1:0-6094 GCA_964422885.1 uncultured Candidatus Sericytochromatia bacterium | reverse complement strand
CCAGGTTGTTAGCTCCATTCTTATCTTTTACTTCCAGTTTCATGCCAATTACAACTTTGCTATTATCAAGAGTTGAGGTAAATAAATCGGGGCTAAGATGTGATTTTGTTTTATCAATTATGTTTTTGGGATCAATACAAATTCCTGGTTTCTCTGTAAAATTTATTCTGGCAGCAGAAACACTTCCATTTTTACTTGATGTTGAAAATTTGTCCTTTGATATACATATTTTTTTTTCAGGATCAAATGTGATTCCAGGAGAACATGTAGAAGACGAACCTTTTATAGGTTCAGCTTTTGTATACCCGTTGACACTTTTACAGGTTAGATCACACATCGATTAGCAAACGAAAATTTTATAACTTTAAGTAATTATAGTCTTATTTTAATAGTTTCTTGTGTCAATTTATTTTTATTAATAATAATTAGATACAAAGCATCGGAGTATTATTAATAAAAACAGGGGCCCCACCTTGTGGGGAGTTATTTATATTTACTAAAAAATATAAGTAATACAATCTTTGGGAATGTCAACAAGATATAATCCCTGTGACATAAAAGAATTATTTTTTCCTGTATTAACAATATCATTAATAAATTTGTTTGAACAAGCGCCCATGCAGCGTATATTTCCGCAATTTACCTGTTTTACATTTATTATATAATTTGTTTCTGTTACATTAGATATTATTCCACAAAAGCCAAGCCCTTGCCCCCAATGATTTACACATACTTTTTGCTCTTTCTGAAGATGATAAATTTGCTCTTGTGAAGAACTGAGTTTTAAAGCTCTTAGTTTCCCAATTTCTTCGGCATATATAGAAGGGCTCCAGACATAATTTCCAGTTTTATCAATATAAGAATTATCGTTAACTAATGCTAAATTACCAGAAAAATCATTTGTAGAATCAAATAAAGGCTTAATTATTATTTTTCCTGTTGAATCAATAAATCCCCATCTGTCTTCAAACTTTATAGCGGCAATGTTTTCTGAAAAATCCCTTACTGCATTGTAAACGGGCTCTATTACAAAATTTCCTGATTTATTGATAAATCCCCATTTATTATTTATTTTTACGGCAGCAAGCTCATTATTAAATTCTCTTACTGCTTCAAATACAGGAGAAATAATATATCTGCTTTTTAGGTTAATTAATCCCCATTTACCATTTCTTTTTACAAAAGCAAGACCATCATGAAAACTTCTTACTTCCTCAAATTGCGGCGCAATGTATGTCTTTCCTTTTTTATCAATATAACCATATTTGTTGTTTACCAGCATCGGCGCAACACCTTCAGAGTAATTATAAATAAAATCATTTTTGGCTCTAAAGATTGTTTTTCCGGTTTTATTTATATAAGTCGTATCTTTAAATTCAAAGCTAGCCTGGGCAACATTATCTGAAAAATTATCAGCATAATCAAATTTTGGCAAGACAACATAATTACCAGAAGTATCAATATAACCGTATTTTTTCCCTACAAGCACTTTTGCAAGGCCATCATAAAAACTATAGGCATCATTAAATAATGGTGGAATTACAACAAAACCATTTTTATCGACATATCCCCATTTGGTACGAATCTGAACAAGTACCATCCCTTCAGTAAAAGCTCTAATTCCGTGAAATTTTGCATTAATTATTTTTCCTTCACTATTAACAAAACCATATAAATTACCAACTCTAAAAACTGCAATTTCACCTGTAAATGGAAAAGCCTGATCAAATTGAGGGAGCATTGCTATTTTTCCTAAATTATCGATATATCCTGATTTATGGATTGCTTTATTTTCAAAAGGAAATAAAAATGGAATAAAATTGTTCTGTTGACTAAAGACCTTAATATTAAATATAAAGGAAGACATTATTAAGAATAAAAAAATAAATAAAACCTTTTTTGACATATTTATATATTTTAAAGCATAATTAGTTAAATAGAAAAAAAACTCCCCACAAGGTGGGTCCCCTGTTTCGGAGTACCGAAATAATTTCACAATCAGGCGGTGCCTGAACAAGGGACCAAGACCCCTTGTTTAAAGTTAAAAACATTATCTAACTCTGCCTGGGCTCAGTTAGTATAACTTGAAATAACAATATTTAAATATTTCACAATTTAAAAATCTGGTAACTCAATTTAACCAAACCTTTAGGTAATATTTTAAAACATTAAACCTATAAATAAAAAGTGAAATATGTGAGGATGGAAGAGTAAAATATTAATGGGACTTCAAGTAGATAATCAAAATCTTTTATTACCACCAAGTCAACTTTTTAAATCATTCACAGTTAAACAAAAAAAAGATAGCTTACCTTCATTTGAATCAATTAAAAGAAATGACAATATTAATATTTCACCAACTTATAATATAAAGCCAAGAAAACAAGCTTCACTAAGTATCTCTCTTGGCTTACAGGAAATGCCTACAATATCTTCAAAACCAAAGAATTTTTCTCTTGGCTCAGGCTCAGTTATTCCTTTTCCTGGACCTGCTACAACAGGGCAGAATGTAATATCCAAAAGTATTACAAACAATTCATCTTCTCTTGCGAAACTTACCGGGATTCCTGAACGTAATCCCTATGCTATGACCGGAAGTGAATTTATTGAATCCACAAAAGGTCTAAAGCGTGATAAAAGAGAAGAAATGGTATTAAATGAAATTATAAAGGGAAATATTCCTGATTTTGCTAGAAATTTAAAAGAAGTTAATGTAACTGGAATAGATAAACAGGGAACTCAGCATACAGGAAAGATTTTTGTAATGCCAGATTATCTGGCAATTGGTTCAAATGATGATTTTATCAGAATACCGATGAATCCACTTACAGCCCAGAAGATTGCCAATGAAACCAAAACATTTCTTCCTACCAGAAAAATTGTAAATGATATTTATACCCAGGCTACAGTAAAGCTTAAACCACAACCAATTGAAGCAAGCCCTAAGATGATGTCAAGCACATATTACCAGAATCATAATAATCTGGTAAAAAATCAAATCAATGGTTTTATAAAAAAACAGTTACAACAAATTGGTATCGAAATAACTCCAAAAGTTATGGAAGAACATAAAAAAGATTTACAGGGACAACTTACTGCCGGACATAAAAAAGATGTTGTAATCAGTACTGGTCTTGTCGTTCACCCTAAAAAAGTGGCAATTTACGGATGGCATAAACCAGATGCAAAGGCCATACAACCCTTAAGCACCATCCACGAAAATACATATGCTGATTATAGTCATGGTGTAAGACTTGTAGGTGGTACCATGATTGTTGATGGTGAAAAGAAAAATATCGCTGATGTTTTAAAAGACAATCATCAGTCATGGGTTATCAGTGATCAGGGAAAAATAAATCAGCCTTATTACAAGTAAGGAACAGCCAAAGCTGCTCCTTACAATAAATACCAAAAATGAATAAATTACTGATAAGTAAAAGCAAGAATAAGATTTGCATTTCCTCTTAATACTTTTAGTAAAATTGAATCGCCTGATTTAACATTTTTAACTACATTATTATAATCTTCATCAGAATCAATTTTAACTTTGTTAATTTCCTGGATAATATCACCTCTGAGTAACCCAGCTTCAGCTGCACCACTATTAGGATTAACCTTAGAAACAATTACACCGTTAACATTTTTGTTTAATCTTAACTGGTTTAATAAATCTCTTGTTAAAGGTTCCACTTCAAAACCCAGTTTTTTGCTGGGAGCAGCATTTACTGTTTCAGGATTTTTTGCCATCTTAGCATTCTCAAGCTCACCAAGTTTAATATTAATATTGATTCTTTTCCCGTTTCTCAAAACAGTAAGTTTTACATTTTGTCCTGGATCAGTAGCTGCTACAGAATTTCTGAATGAATTAACATCTGTAACATTATTACCATTTAGTTCCAGAATAACATCATAACGTTGTATACCTGCTTTTTCAGCAGGGGAACTTTTAAAAACATCACCGACAACTATTCCCATACTTGAATCTGTAACATTAAGGCTCTTTGCCAGACTCTCAGTCATTGGCTGGATTTGAACACCAAGAAATCCTCTGGAAACCTTACCTTTGGTAACCAAATCATTCATTACTTTTTTTGCCATATTACTTGGTATTGCAAAGCCAATACCCATATACCCACCAGTTCTTGAAGCAATTGCAGTATTTATACCGATCACTTCTCCCTGTAAATTTACCAGAGCACCGCCACTATTTCCAGGATTTATAGCGGCATCTGTTTGGATAAAATCCTCAAAATCGGCAACGCCTACATCAGCCCTTCCTTTTGCACTTATAATCCCTGATGTTACAGTTGAGGTAAGGCCAAGAGGATTACCAATTGCCAAAACCCATTCACCAACAGAAATCTTACTTGAATCACCAAGTTTTGCTATAGGAAGGTTTTTCCCATTTTCAATTTTAATTACAGCAACATCGGTTTTAGGATCAGTACCAATCACTTTAGCTTTAAACTTTCTCCGGTCACTTAGAGTAATATTAATATCATCTGCGCCTTCAACAACATGATTATTGGTTAAAATGATCCCATCTTTGTCTATCAGCACTCCTGAACCAAGCCCATACTGTTTTGACTGTTGCTCATCACTTTCTTCCTCATCAGGCATATTATTATTTGGGGCATTTGGATTACCAAAGAATCTTCTAAATAAAGGATCATCATAAAACTCATGATATTGAGGTCTTTGTTTAATTATTTTTGTTGAATATATACTTACGACAGCCGGAGTAACATCTTTGGATATAGTAATAAAATCTTTACTTAACTTATCAGCAATATCTGTTTTTGAGGTGGCTGTTTCAGTTCTTTCTATTACGGCAGGCATCTTTTCCGAAGCTGCATATGATGGGTTAGAATCAAAGTTTGGCTTGTTTAAGACAAGTGCACCTACCAGAACACCTGCCAGTCCTGTTGAAAATAATGCCAGACCTAAAGCAATTTTATTATTTTTCTTATTCACTTCTATATACTCTCTATTTTTAATACTATTTAATTTAAAATAAAAATTTCAATTTACACTAGATATTATATCCTCTTTTATCTGGTGGTAAATTAAAAGTACTTTGTGAGGGCAAATGAAAAACTATATTTATATTTGCCATCTAAACTGTTATAAAATTTAGATATGGATAACCTAAAAAAAATAAAAGAAATACTTTATAGCTCCGGATTTAATCTATTCGGTTTAAGTAGCCTGGAAAGCTATGATAATAATGTTTTAGCTAATCAAAAAATACTTAAATTTTATCCTAGTCAAAAAACAATAGTTCTTTTTGGCTCAGGAGGCAAATATTTTTGGGATGTTTTTAAAAAATTTCAGGAAACTAAAGAAGGTAAATTATTTAAAAACTTAAAAGATCCAATAGATTCTTATACTGAATACTGCCTTTCAAAACTCAAAATAATGTTTCCGGAAACGATCCAGGAATGTCTATATCCATTTAAAGCAGAAAAGCTATTCATTGATTATCAGAAATTAGCTGTCTGTACCGGACTTGGTCATTATTCACCTTATATTAAACTTGTTCTTCATCCCGATTTTGGACCCTGGATTAGCTTAAGAGGTCTTTTTTTAACTAAAGAGATTCTTGAATTAACAGGACCATTAACAACGCCAGTACCATGTTTAACCTGCTATAAACCTTGTCTCAGAGCCTGCCCGGTAAAAGCAGTAACTGAAACAAATTATGATTTTTATCAATGTGCCATTTACCGGAACCTTGAAACTGACTGTTTAAGCTCATGTCATGTCAGGGAAGTCTGCATCATTGGTCCTGAACATGCATATTCAACCGAAGAAGGGTTACACAGAAATAAATCAAGTATGGAAACATTGAGAATGTATTATAAAATTGCTAAGATATGAAAGTTTTCTGAATTTAAATTGGAGAAATAAAAACAAATATCTATAAATAGCATAGAAATATCAACAAGTAAAAATAACACTTTTGGACATTTTCAGTTTAATGGATCAATGAAACTGTCTAACTTAATAAAACAAAAACCACTAGATTTTGCAAAAAAAATTAAAAATAAAATACAAAATAAAATTGATATAACTGAGATAGATATAACGGTAA
>CAYRDV010000385.1:0-6125 GCA_964422885.1 uncultured Candidatus Sericytochromatia bacterium | reverse complement strand
AATATAATTATAAAAAAAAAACTGGGAGAACAAAGTGGCTTATAGAAATAACGATTTTTTAAAAGAGCGTGTATTACTCGATATACAGCAGTTTATATCTACCATAAAAGCACCTGCACCAATCGAGTTACGGGTATTTTTTGAAACAAAGTATGAAGATTATGAAACTATCTTATCTCCCAAGCTCATAAGCCTGACCGAATCTATAGTCAACTATATGTCACAATTTGATTATGAAGAAAGTAAAAAGAGTGTACAACACGTTTTGAAGCAGATACCAGTTTTTATTGAAAATACTGACAAGCTCGTTTACACATTTTTTTATGAAATTGTGCAAGGAATTATAAGAAATGTGTCATTTAACTCTGTTTATCAAAATAAAGATGAAATAATATCATTCTTGAGAGTAACATTGAATATTTTTAACAGTTTATTAAATAGCAATATAACAAACTCTCTTGCAGATAGAGAAATAGAAAATCTTATGAATATGACTGATACTGCAATAGCGACTGCTAATTATTTTTATACCCAAGCGGAGGAAGAGCTTAAGAACTCGATAAGCCAATCACTTGCAGCCTTATTATCGATAAAAAGTATGTTTGATGAGGATTTATATAGTGAAGCTATAAAAAATATTATTATCGTACTTAGTAACACAAATGAAAATGATTACGCTTATTACAGCTTTGAGCTTCGTAACAAACTAAGATATAACAGCATAGCAACCGTGAAAAAAGAGTACCAGACTCCTTCTTCAACCTCAGATAGAATAAAAAATATCTTTACAAAAATGGGGTAAAAATCGATGGAACAATTACAAGTATCTGATACCAACGAGGTTAATTTGTTAATCAAAAAAATACTGAACAGTGAAGGTTGCGGTAATTATTTTTACCTGATAAAGCTATTGTTATCAAATGCTAAAGTTAATCCTAAACCTGAGCCTGGGCCAGTAAAATAAATTTTTAAAGTTTTAAAAGTGTGTGTACGGTCTCCCAAAACCTCCTCACAGCAGGTGCTATTAATTTAGCATCTGTTTTTTTCTGTGAAAATTTTATAGAAAAAGAAAATCGAGTTTTGATAATTTTATTATGAACCTGACAAGGGTAGGGGACTAAAAAATATGTAAATACAAAGATTTTACAAATATCCAGTCCCCAGTCAGATTTTATTTACCCAAACTAATTTCAAACTCTAAATCAAAATAATTTTGAAGTGCTGAATCTATGTAATCATCTATATCTTCATCAGACATAGATAAAGTTAAGTGTTTGGGTATAGTAATCTGTTCTAAAAAATGTCCAATTCTAACAAAGATTAAGCAGTTTAAAAATAAATCACTAACAAATTTAGCAGACTGATTAAAAGAATCAGATATGGTTAATTGACCAGACATGGCTTCTGTTAGTAGAGTAGTAGCGTTTCTTACTTCATTATCTTTAATTAAAAGCTCTATAGCTTCAAGTGTTTTCAGAATATTAATTACAGAGTAATTATTATTATCATTGAACATTCCGAGTTTAATTTCTGTTTGTAATGCTTTTGTAACTTTTTTTATTTGTTCAGATAATTCAATTTTGATCCGTTGAAGTTTACTATTTTTAGTTTTTTTCTTTTTACTTATTGCTTGTAAATAAGCTGAAACTCTGTTTATAAATAAAGATAGAGCTTTTTTATCGATGTAACTACATTTCCAAGAGTCTATTTCTGAAGCGATGATATAAATAAGCTGATAAAAAAACTCATAAATAGATTCATAACAACTAAACTCTGCTGATTCAACAACTTTCAATAAAAACTCATATCCTGCTTTTCGGTCAGATATTTGTAATAGATTGATTATTTCTTTTATAACTGTTGCTTCATCATCTGATAGCCCAAGTTTTGTCTTATGCTTATTTAGTAGCATAGATGGGGAAGTATTAACTTTATCAATTGATGCTTTTATCTCAGTCATAATTTTGTTTACATCTGTAGCAGACACTGTTTTGTGTAATCTAGTAACTGCTTTTTTTACTTTGTTTTTTTTGTTTAAACGTCTTGTTTTTAGCATAGTTAAATACCTCCATGCCAATAATAATGGGGTTTTGCTATACTACCTAGATTTAAGCTATCTGATTTAGCTTAATTACTACTTTATAATAATTTATTATATTTGTCAATATACAAGTAAAATATTTTTATTACTTTTAATTTAAGGTATTTACTCTATTATGCTTTTAGTATATAAAAAATACTTTTAATAGTATTAAATTACTACAATATATAAAAGTAAAAAATAAAAATCCTGATTTTTATAAATGAAGTTGTTGAAGAAGGAGTTGCCGATTTTGTGATTGGTCATTGTGTAAAATTTAGGGCAACTATTAATGTTAATGGAGGAATTAGGCTAAAAATAGTATGTCTGAGTACTTTGTCAAATCTACCTTTAAGGTATTTTAGAGATTTTGTTTTTAGTTAAACTTTTATTTTTATTAATTTTGCAAAGTTTTTGATAATTTGCTGCTATTTTTTGTAAGGCTCTTGGGCATATATCTGATAAAAGTCAGGTAGTATGCGGATTTATGCCCAAGATGCTATATGATTTTCAATCAATTTTATAATTGCTTTGCCACCACATAAATAGATAGTCCCAGCTTCTAAAAACCTTTACCTGATTTTTTGTCCCTAAGAAGATATGAGGTAGACATAGCAAGCGATATAACCTATTTTTACTTATTGCATTACATATTACATATTACATGTGCTTGTGTAATTATAGAAGCCAACCCATTTTTTACAGTAGCATTAATATTAGCCCTCGCTTTATTAAAAATAGCGGTGTGCTGATATATTTTTTGGAAAAGGATGTAAAAGAGGATGGATTTACAAAATAGTTTTAACTGTAGTGGTGGCAGTATTGAGGAAGGAAGGGATGGTTTACTTTCTATAGATGTTTATGAACAAATTATGAAGGATTTAGGAGAAACACCTTATTACCAAAATGAAGAATACAAAAACTTTAACTTGGAGGAATTTCTAAAAAGTTCTGATAACGACCAAGACAGTAATAAGTTAGAGCCAAATTTTGTTATTGGTGTAAATAATGACTTGATGAGTCAACGAGAATACTCTATTTATGACGATTATGCTCGATTGTCTGATTTTTTACCAAATCTACCTGAGAGTGCAAGAGCATTTGTTTTACCACCGGGGTTTGAAATTAAAGTTGGAAATATAACGTGGTTTACTAACTGTAAAAACCCTGCATTGGTTAGTTATCAGCCCTTATTCATCATTAAGAAAGTAAGCAATATTGATACTGAAGATGAAATGCTTCAGTTAACTTTTTTAAAAGATGAAGCATGGAAAAACATTACCTTGAGTAGGGAAGAAGTTTTGAGTCAAAGTCGATTACAAAAATATTCATCAAAAGGTTTACCAGTGAACTCAGGTAATTCAAGAATTTTAGTGCATTTCTTAGCTTCTTTTGAAGCGATTAATGAACCATTATTACCCAGAGCTTACTCGTATTCTTCTTTTGGGTGGAAAAGTATAAAGGATAAACAATGTTTTGCATTGGGAAATAAATTGATCGGAGCAGATGTTGATGCTGAGTTTACACCGATTGCAGCGGGTGAAAAGCAGTACTCGGAGGCGATTATAGTTAAGGGATCAATTGAGAATTGGAAAGCAGGAATTAAAAAACTTACTAGTTTTAAAAAAGTAATGTTTGTTTTTTATGCAGCATTTGTACCGCCACTTCTGCAAATTCTTGGCTTGCAGAACTTCATAATCCACCTTTTTGGAGAATCATCGATTGGAAAAACGACCTTACTCAGGATAGCTGCATCAATATGGGGAAAGCCTATGCAAGGTGAGCTTATTCTTCCCTGGAGTAGTACAAACACAGCAATCGAAATGGCGGTATCCCTTTTTAATTGTATGGTTCTGTTTCTTGATGATTCTCAGACGAACAGAAGTAAAAAGAATGTTTCTGATGCAATTTACTTTTTAGCAAACTCTTCTGGTAAAGGTAGAGGTGATAAGAGGGGTAGTCAGAAATTGGCTAAGTTTAAAAGTGTCATTTTAAGTACTGGTGAAGGTCGGATAACTGAAACAACGGAATGGGATGGAGCAAAGACAAGAACAATCGAACTACATGACCCCTTCGATGGTCAGAATACCGATGTAATACGGAATTTGGAAAAAGTATTGGAAGAGAACTACGGACATGGTAGCGAAGTATTTATTAATGAGCTTTGCCAGATTATAAATAATCCTGATAAAAAAGAAACCTTGAAGCAGTATTATCAGAACAAAAGAGATAAGTTCATTTCATCAGAAAAGGGTAAAGCTAATGTCTTGAACAGGATGTCTCAGTATTTTGCAGCAATAGAGTTAACCGGAGAAATTGTTGAAGAGCTTTTTGGATTTGGTGCTGATCCTGCTGATGTTGTTAAATCAGTATTTGATGAAACAGCTCTTATTACTGATGAAACTGACCTTGCCAGTCGTGCATACGAATCAATAATTGCGTGGGCTTACACTAACCAAAGTAAATTCGATTCTGTTCAAAACAATTACTATACTAATGCTTCAGATAGCGAGGTTTATGGAGTTATTAGAAAAGATACTTACATTGCTGTTATACCTGATGCCCTCAAGACTTTTCTTGAAAGTAAAGGTTATCCTGTTGATGCTGTGTTTCAGAGCTTCAAAACAAAGAATATTATACAGCTTGATGGTAGCCATAGCACCTGTAAAGTAAGTTTTAGAGGCAATAAAATCAGGATGCACAAATTTCCTATACCAAACACCATCTGATTTTTTTAGTTGGGATTGGGATACGGTTAAATCCTTTGATAACAATAATCTCCCAGTCCCCTCAAAAAATACATAATAAAAAAATAAAATTATTAAAAAAGAGGAAAATAAACATGAGCAGCGTAATTAATTTATTTAAAACCGAGATGGTTGCGACAGAAAATGAAATATCATCTGATATCGGAACTTCAAATGTTGTTGTATTGCATGAATATAATCTGATAGAAAATCAAAAATTTAAAAATTTATGGCAACTGTCATTATCATTAGCCAGTAATAAAGAATGAAAAAATAAAAAGTTAATAAAGTGAAAAAAATATTTTAAATAAGAAACCAATTCTGAAATGAAAAAAAAATAAGACATGTGTAATTAAAAGCTTTTCCAGCACAAGTTTTTAAATTTTAGAAAAAAAGAATTGGCATCACCACCTTTCAAAATATTAAAGATTAAGGAGGCTGAAACCTTGCCTGATAATTAGTTTTAGAAATAATACTCCATTTTTCATCTAAAGAAACAGACCAGCCCTGATGTATAGCTTCAATAAGTTTTTTAAAACATGATTTTAATGATAGGCCAATACAAGCATTGATAAGATCACTTTCAATAAATAACTGGCTAATAATATGAGCAATCTGAATAAGCAGATAAATAACTTTCATCGCATTTGGATGCTTTGAATAAGTATGCTCAAGATTGAAACCATGATGCTTTTGAATATCAAAACCTTCATTCTCAATCTTCCATCTAAGTTGTCCGGTAACTTCCAGTTTCATTGCAGATTTTCTGCTAATCTCATGATTAGTAATAAAAGCTCTTTTGATTTGATAAATACCTTTATCATTTTCTGAAGCAATTGCCAAAAGATTAACTTTCCCATTAAAATCAGTCCCTTGATAGTCAAGAGCATTTATCCAGCGATAACGCCTGTTTTCATTAAAAAATTCATTATGCTCAACTCTACCGCCAATAGCTGTTTTTGTTAATTTAAACATTCCGTGAAAATCAACCCAAAGTGTTTTCAGGACAGTTTCTTGAAGTACAAAAATATAATTCCAGTGATATTTAGAACATTTTTTAAAAACAGGGCCATTGGGATATAATCCATCAGCAAGAACTGTTAACGGAAGCCTGGGAAAGAACTCTTTTACTTTTGCAGCCAGACGATGAAAAGCTTTTAGTTCACAATCCTGCTTATCATCTTCTGAATCTGAAGTATTTTCAATAAACTCACTTGCAATAGAAATTGAAAAACCGTTGCTACAAACAATTTTAGCCTCAAGTACTCTATGAAAATATTGATATTTATCATCTTTTA
>CAYRDV010000384.1:0-6132 GCA_964422885.1 uncultured Candidatus Sericytochromatia bacterium | reverse complement strand
TAATTAGTGCCAAATATGGAGTAAATCTGGCCTATCTGACTCTAAAAATGGATCAGGGAGGTATTTATGCCAAAGTTGATGGCTCTCTTCTGACAAATGTTGCAAATGCCCTGGTTGCTCCTGTTATTAATGCTGAAGCATTTGCTACAACAATTTTAGAGGGACAGCTGGCCAAAAATCTTGGTCTTGAAGTAACAAGAATTTCAGCTAATGAACTGAAAGCTGTACCAAATTTTAAAAATAGCCCACTTTTTCAGACCATACCTATTGGTGATATGAAACTTCATGTTGAAGAAATCGCCGCCGGAAAAACAAACTTTAGCCTGAATGATAGAGGTGATATGGTAATAAAGCTGCAACAGGCTGAAGTCACAGGAAGTTCCCAGCAGGGTGGTGCTCAGGTCAGGCCTGAAGCGATTACTGATAAATTGAGTGCTAATGTAAGCGGAACACTCAAAAATGACGGTACTGCAACTGTTGATGTTACTAATGGTCAGCTTGATTTAAATATTACAAAACAGGAAGTCCCTGAGCTAACTGAAAGACTTAAGGGTTTAGGTATAAAAGATGTTTCAGTAAGTGGTGAAGTAAAGATTTCTGGCGTTGAAACCCATTTAACCAGTGATATTAATGGTAAGGTTGATGTCAAAAGTAATCAAAACACAAAGATAGAAGCCAAAAATATTGAGGCTACGGTTGGTTCTGCCAAAATAAATCTTGATGCCACCAAAGGAAATATCTCGTTTGAGAAAAATGGCGATAATATGACTGCGGGAATTGATGGCCAGCTTAAAGGCAAGATTAAAGTAAACACCACCACTGTTGATATCAGGGATTTGGAAATTGCCAAAGGAAAGGTTTCATACAATCAGAAAGAAAACAAAGTAAAATTTCAAAGTTCAGATATTCGCCTCTCTTTGGGGATATATAATAATTCCAAAAAAGAAGTTGATGTCCAAAAATTTCATCTCCAGAACGGCAGTGCTGAGTATTCTCTTGATAAAAAAGATTTAGTTCTGAATGGTACCAGGAATGCCACCCTTTCAGATTTAAAAATTGGCGACAATGTTGATTTACAAAGGATAAATTTTAGTGGAAATATAAAAGTAAATACAAATACGGGGCGACTTGAATTAAAAAGTAACTCGCTTAATTTCAGGGGAAAATTTGGCGATGTTCAGATTGGCCTGAATGATTCTAAAAAGCCTGGTAGCTTTAAGGGTAGTCTGGTTTATGATCCAAAGGAAGGTTTTACTGTAAAAGGAGCAAATGTAAATCTTAGTGGTAAAATTGGTAATTTTGATATTTCCCAGTTTAAAGGTAATATCAGCACCCTTAAATTTGATACTAATGGTAATTTCTTATTGGCAAGTTCTGAAAACATTCAGATTGACTCAAAAATTGGTTTAAAAGTAAAGGGTTCTGCTACTATTTCCCAAAATGGAAATGTATTTAACCTTCAGGCTAAACCCAATAAGCCTTTAGATATAAGTTATAACCCAACGGGTAAAAAAGATGAAGCGCTTGTTTCCGGTTTAAATATCAGTGGCAATATCAGTTATGATACTGTGGCAAAAACGGTTAATTTTAATAATGACAAAGAGCCATTGAAAATTGCTAAAGGAAAAATTGCTGGCGTAGATTTTGAAAATTTCCAGTCTAAAGCCCAGGTGACTCTTGGTGATAATGGAATGATTACTGTAAAAAATGATCAGGGGCCAGTCGAGTTTTCCGGAAAAATAGCGGGAATGAACATTAGTGAATTTAGCGCAAAAGGTCCAATAACTATTGACTCAAAAAATAAGGCAATTAATCTAAGCGATGAAGTAACAATTAATTTACCCGATAAAAACATAAATATTACAACAACCGGAAATATCAGCCTTAACCAGGATAAAGACGGTAAGTATATACTGACTAGCAAAGATGGTGCCATAAAAGAGGGAAAAATCGGTAATTTTGATTTAAAAGATTTAAAATTCAGTGGAAAAGTAATATATGATCCCAAAACCAGTGAAGTAAAGCTGGAGAAGCTTGATGAGGCAACTGAATTAAGTATAAATGGTAAAGTAAACAATTCCGATATTAACCTTAAATCACCTCTTGGAGGTTCACAGGGTGGCTCATTATCTTTAGCAAAAGATGGCAATAATTTTCTTGTTTCAGCAAATAATGTTCAGGTAAAAGGCAACATTGGTGGTCTTAATTTAGAAACTGGTGGAGAAGGTCTAAATGGACAGGCAACAATCACTCCTGAAGGGAAAATAGCTGAAGTAAAAGGCTTTAATGTTGATTTTAATGTAAATGGAGTTAGGTTAGCTACTAAAGGCGGATTTGATAAAACTGATACGGGATTCCAGATTAAGCTTGATGGCGGAATTACTGCTGATAGCGGTAAAATGATTGCCTTTATTGATGAACTTTCCAAACAACCATTTTTACCAGAGGCAGCAAAGCCTACCTTGGCTAATCTGAAAGAGTATTTTGGTAAAGTTGATCTTACAAAGTTTAAATATCAGGATTTGACTGTAAATCTGGATAAAGGTTTTAGCTTTGATAACATGAGTATTAAAGCGACCGAAATTAATCTGAATATTCCTGAGAAAAATATTAATTTTTCCAGCACAGGCGATATTACTTATGAATTAAATAAAAATGGCAAGATGTCCTTAAGCAGTACTCAGGGAAATGTTCTTAACGGTTCGGTTGGGGGTACTGATTTTAAAAACTTTAATATAACCGGAAAAATTGAGTATAGTCCTGAATCAGGCAATATTACTTTATCTCCAAAACAAACCGGAAAGCTGGAAGCCCAGGGCTTAAAAATAAGTGGAATGATGGATAACAAACAGATAGAACTTTCTGCTAATGCGGAAATTAATCTGATTAGAAAAGGTGAGGATCTTGAATTCTCAGGCAGCAATATTAACCTTAGCGGAAATTTAGATGGATTTAATGTTAAAACAATTCCTCTTGATAATAGCAAACCGGATGAATTTGCCAGTGGTAAATTTGTTCTCAAAAAGGGTGGGCATATTGATTTATCCGAGCTCAAATTTGGTATTGAGGTAGATGGTATCAAGGTTATAAATAAGGAAGGTTTATTAAAGGGCTCTGACCAGGGATATCAGATTAAGTTGTCCGGTGAAGGAGCAATAAATATTGATAATTTCCTCAAATTTATGGACAAGCTTGGTAAAAACGAATCAATGCCTGAATCTGTAAAAACATCTATTCAAAGAACAATCGGCACTATTCAGAATTTTGTAAAACATGGTGATATTCAAAATGCCAGTTATAAAGATTTTACAATGAATCTGGACAAAGAATTTAACATGAAAGACTTTAGTGTGCAGACAAACGCCACTATTACAGATACAAAGATAAATATGAATATTGGTGGTACAAATAACCTGATAAATCTTGGCAATGTAAATCTGTCATCAAATAATGTTTCAGATTCAAATAAAAATATTTATATTAAAAATGGAAATATTAACTTTGAGATAACCAAAGAGGTAAAAGATTCTATCGGTGATGCCGTTAAAAATATTATTTCTCAGGGTAGTGGCATGAGTGCCGAAAAACTCAAAAATTTAGAACTGAATATTGATGATCAGGGTAAGGTAACATTTAGCGGAAAAATTCATGCAGCAACTTTTGTGAATATTGATCTGGGAGTAAGTGCTGAGGTCAATGGCACAAATTTTGATGTGTCTCTTGATAAGGCTCGTCTGAAAGGATTCTTAGGACTAATTCAGAAAGCTGCTGAAGGTGTCACTGGTGGCTCAACAACCAATCTGGTAACCGAAAAAATTGTTGAGGGATTTCCTCCTGATATGAAGTTTGAATATGCCGGAAAGGATAATGTATTTTCAGTTGATTTACAGAGTATCATCAGCAAAAACATTAATGATGCAGCAACTTTGAAAGATATAAGCCTGAAAAATGGTAAGGTAGAAATGAACTATGAAGTAAATTATGGTAATGAAAGACCTTATAACCTTGAAAAGATTGAATCTATGGTCGCAAAACTGAATAGCAAAGTGATTTCCCCACAGGATATAACAGATTTAATTAATTCTTCGGCACAGGATTTAAGCCAGATATTTAATCAGGTAAGTATTACACCATCTTTAATGGATAAGTTTAAAAATGAACCAAATATTTTTTCTGTAATGAAAACGCTGACTGATCATCAGGGTGTTGGTAATAATGGTAAGCATTTAAAAGAATTTACAGCAAATAATACAAGGGTAACTGATAAGGTTTCATCTTACTTTGTCCAAAAACTAACTGATGACCAACTGAAAAATATGACTCAGGGTAGTAAGGTTAATCTTGTTACAAAACTGGTAAAAGGTGGCAAAAAAGATATGATGGTACAGGTTCAGAGAATTCTTGCCAACAGTAATCAGAATGAGCTGATGCAGAGCCTTGACCCCAAGACACTGAAACATCTTAAGGATAAATTGAAGATTTAGTTGTCTGAAACAGGATTCTCAGGATTAAAAGATGAACAGGATAAGAAAAATACATTTAAACTTGATAATAGAAAAATGAATTCAGAAGAAATAACTTATAAGATTATTATGTTTTTGTTATAAAAGTTCAGAAAAATTTCTTATCGCCTATTATAATTTAATAAGATAAATTTTTTTTAGAGTAAGCATGGGTGATATACCTTTAGGAACTCTTGACCGGGGTTATACGGATCCAACAGATCCTATAAATGTCAGGAATAATGCTTTAAAATCTAAGCTTACTGCCAAACAGGCAGAAGATTTTGCTCGGGCAAATCCGGGAGCTGAAATTGTTGTTCAGGATACTGATGGTTCATATTCAGTTCATGAACTGACTACAACAGATAGTGACCATGAATTAAACAATAACGATTTCAAAAAAGATTATGCTGTTCTTGATCAAAACAAAATAAATTCTTTTACTGGTGGTAAAAAAGCCTATATTGTTACGACTGATAACCTGATAAGAACCCTTGATACAAGAGGGATTAACCTACCCAGTATTGATCAGGAATTTGTTAATGCCAAACTTCTGCTTAGTCTTGAAGATAAAGATGGAATAGATACTAAATCAAAAAAGGACCTTTCAGGAACAATTTCTGGTAATATCTCTATTTCCCGTGAATTTATTGCACAGGTTCTTGCTGAGGCAAGTAAAGCTAATTCTGATGTTAATCTAAAACTAAGAGTTGATCCTGAGAACCAACAATATAATATAAAAGTAACCAGTAAAGGTGGCACGGGTCTTGCAACCCTTACACTGAAAATGGGGCAGGGTGATATGACTGCCACTCTTGATACTGCCGGGAAAGTAAAGTTTGCCCAGGGATTGCTCAATGCCGGTATTGCAATGAGTAATGCGGACTCAATGGGCTTTACGCCTCCAACCCCAATGATTGATTTTGAGAAACAAGCTGTTGATGATATCATCAAACAGATTTCAGATAAGATGGACCTCAAGATTGACAGAGTTTCAGATAACCAGATAAAGTTAACTCCTGATTTTAAAAACAGTAAACTTCTGGGCCAGATTAATGCCGGAGACATGAGGATTAATCTTGATTCAGTAAAAGCCAACCCTGGAAATACAACATTTAAACTTACTGACCGGGGTGATTTGCAAATAGTTCTTAAACAGGCTGAAATAACCGGTAGCTCTGATCCTAATTCAAAAACAACTGCTGTTCCTGATAAAGAAGGTTCTGATAAAATAACTGTGGATGTTTCAGGAACTGTAAAAAATGACCTTTCCGCCAAAGTAAAGACAAAAACCGGGGCAAAGGTTAGTATTACCGAAAATGAAAAAAAAGAACTGGGAGAACGGTTCGGCGCAGTAAAAAAACTCAATGAAATGGGCTCTTCAATCAGTGGTGATTTAGAAGTTTCGGATGTAGTAGTCAATGCTGATATCACTTCTGATGGAAAAGTAAAATTAACCGATCAGCAATCAGGAAATATCAAAATCAATGATTTAAATATTGGTATGGGCACCGGAAAATTAAATATTGCCTCTACTACAGGTACTTTGGCCTTAGAACAGCAGGATAAAAAAGTTGTTATTAATGCTCAGGATGTCAACTTAAAAGGCAGCCTAAAATCACCTGAAGCA
>CAYRDV010000383.1:0-6158 GCA_964422885.1 uncultured Candidatus Sericytochromatia bacterium | reverse complement strand
CTACATTATAGATTTTTCCACTTGAATCTGCTGCTACAATTGTTCCACCTGATACTGAAAGACCTTCTACAGTGGCACTTATTGGGTGACTTAAACCAAGTAATTTACTTGTCAGATCTTTCCAGCTTTTACCATCGGTTGAGCTCATTTTAACTATTGCGCCCTTTTTGGAAAGGCCACTGGTATCTGCAACACTCAGATAGATTGTTCCGCTTGAAACAGCAATTCCTCTTGCCTGCCACTGATTAAGTGTTGCCTGATCTGCCATGAAAGTTCCCAGCTGTGTATTGGGAGTTCCTGTTGGTATGGCAGGTACATTACCTAAACTACCGTTAGGATTGTTATAGGCAGGATCATTCAGACCAGGATCATTATAAAAATTATCACTTGGGGCCTGAGTTGCAGGAGCAACCTGCGTAGCAGGTTTAATTCTTCCACCACAGGCTGTAAGGTTGAATGATGATACTAAAAGAACTAAGGCAATACCAACTTTTAAAGTTTGTTTATTTCTCATAATCTTTACCTTTTTTTAATCTCTCTCTAAATTAAATTTTCTCTACCCACATATTATGGTTAATATTTTAGCAAACTTGTGTAATTCTGGTAAAGACAGAGTTAATTAGAATATAAGATTTGATTAAATAGTGAAAGTGTTAGAAAATATAGTTAATCTGCAATACTGTATAATATATAAAAATAAGAAGTGAGGAAGAAGTGAGGCGGTAAATAAATTTACCTGTGAGGTGACAAGGCTTGCCTTGTCTGTGAGGTAGAAGTAACGAGGTGAAAAGAAAATTATTTTATCTTACTTCCCCCTCACTAAATAATTATTTGAATGGGAGAGTTTAATGTCAACTTATCTGGATATTCAGAATGTAGAAAATTTAGATAATCAATTTAAAAAATTTTCAGATCTAAATATTAACGAATTAGATACAATATCAGGCAAAGTATTACAAATACTTGTAGAAGCATTGCAAGATACTCATGGAAATATTCGAGAGATTGCAGCTTCTGCTTTGGGAGAACTGGGAGATAAAAGAGCAACTACTTACCTGATAAATTCGTTAAAAGATCCAAATACAGAAGTAAGAAGAAACTCTGCCGGAGCACTTGGAAAATTACAGGATCATGAATCAATACATGCTTTAGGAGAAGCTTTAAATGATGACAGCTCTGATGTAAGATACTGGGCAGTTGAAGCATTGGCACAGTTTCAGGAACCTGAAGCCGTAAAATATATGATAGATATCCTTCTGGAATTTGATGAATTTGTCAGCAGTATTGCTAATGATGCTTTAATTCATCTTACAAATCCCAAAGTAATTCCGGTTTTAAAAGAACAGATTAAAAATCCCAAAACAAGTATCAGAGCTTTAATAGTAGAGGTTCTTGGTAAAATTGGCACTGAAGATGCTGTAGAGCCACTGGTAGAAGCACTTAAAGACGATAATGCATCTGTACGCAAAAATGCTGTTCTGGCTCTGGGTAAAATTCATTCGCCAATGGCAGTTGAAGCATTGACAGAAGCATTAAAAGATAATGACAAATATGTAAGAGGTAATGCAGCAATTGCCCTGGGACAAATTGGTGACAAAGATGCTGTTAAACCTTTATGTGAAGCTTTAAAGGACAATGATACATTTGTAAGAATAAGTGCAGCTTCAGTACTATGGGAATTACATGATATCAGAGCTGTTAAACCTTTATGTGAATCACTGAAAGATGATGATTCCAATGTACGTTATGGTGCAGCCTGGGCTCTTGGAGAACTAAAAAACTCAGGTGCTTTAAGCCCATTAAAGGATGCCCTTAAAGATCCAAATGAACAGGTTAGAAGGAGAGCGGCGCAATCATTGGGCCAGATAGGAGATTTACAGGGGGTCGATTACCTGATAAATGCTTATGGAGACCCATCAGATAATGTCAGAAAAAGTGTTCTTGAGGCTTTGGGTAAATTCAGAGACCAAAAAGTGAGCGAATGTTTGTGCCTGGCTTTGGGAGATTCCAACAAAGAAATCAGAACAAAAAGCGCAGAACTCATTTTTGATCTTGGTGATTTTAATGCACTTTCCAGGCTTGGGGAAATTATCAAAAGTGAAGATATTGAAGTAAGATCCAATGCGATAGGAATAATGGGTAAAATAGGTGACAGTTACTGGATTGATGCTCTAAGAGATGCTTTATGGGATCCGGAAGTGAGGATCAGGACAGAAGCTTTAAATTCTCTGGAAAGTATTGGTGGAATAAGGGCAATTGACTCTATTTATCTGGCTCTGCGGGATGAAAGCCATGAAGTCGTGGAGCAGTCAATAAAAATACTTGGAAGAATGTGCCCTGATAAAATTATTACTCCTTTAAGAAAATTTTTGATAAATAAACAACTAAGTTATTCATCCTTTGAAGTATTACTGGACTCATCTGATCCTGTTGCAATAGAATACCTCGATAAAACCTTAAAAAGTACTGATATGCATGAAAGAAGGCAGCTGCTAAAAACTCTGACTAAAGCAGAACCTTTGGTTGCAGCCTGGTATATTTCCGAAATGGCTCAGTCTGACAAAGACAGGGATATCCGAATTGAAGCAGTTGAGGTTCTTGGAGGGATGAAGAATGAGAAAGCACTTGAAGCACTTAGAAAAGTGGCAATGCTTGATAAGGATTCATTTGTCAGAATAAGCACAATTCAGGCTCTGGTAAAAGTAGATAATCCAGACGTACTTGAAATACTTACCTCTCTTTTATCTGATAAAGAAAGAGAAATCAGAGTTGAGGCCGCAGAAGCTCTGGGCAGACTAGGAAAACCTGATTCTGTTGATGCACTGATTTTTGCCTTATCAGATGGTGATCTAAGGGTAAAAGTAAGTGCCGCAAAAGCACTTGGAGAAATAGGTGATACAAAAGTAATAGATACTTTAAGTGGGTTGCTGAGAGATCAACATCCTGATATCAGGGACAGCGCAGCAAAAGCACTGGCCCAGCTACAAACACCACAGGCAATCGAATACTTGAAAGCAGCACTACAGGATAATGATCGCCTGATTAGATGGAGTGCAGCAGAAACACTGGGTAAAATAGCCAAAGGGATAAGAGAATCTAAGGAAGTCTTAAAAGCTAAAACTTAAAGCCAATTTTTTCAAGATATGATTTGTAATTAGCTTTTTCTTTTGGATCATTCGAATCTTTTAAACCTTTAAAAGCGTTAATAGCAGGACCTTGGATGTCTTTAGGAAGGCTGGATAAAAATTCTTTTATCCGATCTTTTGAGGATGGAGTTGTTGGTTTGACTGCCTGATTTTCCTGGTTCTGTTGTTTTGGTGCACCAAATGATAAGGTATTTTTGAATTCAATACTTTTTAAACCAAAATTTTTTAGTTCGACATTAGACACTACATTTAGCTCTTTTTCTACAGCAAAACCCTGTTTTGAAAGCGCATCCATCTGATTCTGATCTACTGATAATTTACCTCCTGGGCCAGGAGAACATGGAATTATTGCTACATGGAATCTATCACCATCTTTTTTCTCTAATGGAACAAAATGAGTAACATTATATTTTGTCATTAAACTTCTTAGTTTATTTTCAAAGTTTTCAAGATCTTTTTTTAGGTTAGGAGATTTTAAATTAAAAGTTTTTTCGAGTAAAATTCCCTTTTGCGGCATATTAACTAACCTTTATTTATTTTTTTAATCTTTTGGCATTAAATACTATTAAATGAAATGTAAACATCTATTAGGAAATTAATTTAATTCGCTTCCAATAATAAAGAAAACAACATAACATTAACAACCATTCTTAAGCTTGGGTAAGCCAGAATAATTGTTAATAAATGACCTTCTAAAGGTATTCTTAAATTTTATTGAGGTTACTTTGCTTTTGGGTCACCAACATGATTTTCTTGCTTTATAGGAATATTACCATCAGCGTACCCAAATGAAACATTCCATAATAACTTGTCCATAAATCCAGGATCACTTTTTGCTTCAAAGGAACCACCAGCAGTATTATGAGTTATTTTCCATTTATCAATTGCATCAGAGCCATCTTTTGTAAAAAACATAGTTTTACCGTTAATATCTCTTGGCTCAGTCATATTACCAGCTTTTACTGAGTTGGCATCGATTACTTCTATTGAACTTGGGTCTGCAAATCTTCCAACTTGCCCGTTATTTGCCGTTACGAATGAATCACCACCTGCCATAATATCCCCCTTATAACATTTTATATTCAATAAATACTTTTTCCCATATACCATTTTAGAATGAAACTTTAAAAAACTTTTATTTTTAACAAACTTTTTAAAATTATTTAATAATATGGAATTATCAACCCAAATCTAAAACAGATAGGTATAAATGTAATAATTTCCCAATATATCACTTTTATTAATTTGCAAAAAAGCACATTTTGTAATTCGATAATTAAAACTTAAAACCTATTTTTTGAAGATAGGACTTAGATTCAACTTTTTCTTTCGGTTCATTTGAATCCTTTAATGTTTTAAACGCTTTTATGGCTATACCCTGCTGCTCCTTGGGAAGGTTGGCTATAAAATCCTTGATTCGCTCTTTTGAAGAAGGAGTTCCAGACTCTTTTATCTTGGGTGATTTACTTTCTTCATGCTTTTGTTGCTTTGGAGCACCAAAACTGACATTTTGGGAAAAATCAAATACCTTATTTGAAGTCTGTTTAATAATTGCTTTGGACTCCCCTGATTTAAGACTCTCCATATATTCTGCCATCCCTGAAATATTGTAAAATGTAACAAGGTGAACTTTACCTTTATGCTCGCTTTCTTCAGCAGGATTCCAGAAAAAATAGCAATTATTTTTTGTTTCTTTACGAACACATTGTTTTATTTCTTCAACTTCAGACTCATTCAGAAAGAATTCCATTGCATGTTCAGGATTTATATTTTGCTGTTTTAGAACTTTTCTTGCTTCCAGAAGTTTTTTACTAGGGTTTCGGTTTACTTTTTTTGATATTAGCTGTAATTCCTTGCTATCTGCCATAATTTATAATATTAACTCCTTAATTTCATAAAATTTAATTATTTAAAACACTATATTATATTGAATATTTACTAATTTTCCAAGTAAAATATCATATTAATGTTATAGTAAAAATATAGAGGCATAAAAACAATTATTAAATTTTAGTAATTCTAAAATATGATGAAAGCTAAAGATTTCTTGGGTACTTTTTTTATTTTTTCATTTGTTACGGGCTTAATATTTTTATTTACTTTTTCATTTATTTTTTATCTATTAATGGAAATTAACTTTATAGAATCATTAAAAAGAACTATCTTAATTACTCTGGAATCAACAATATTTTATAGTTTTATAATGGCCTGTCTTTTCAAAAAATCAAATGCTATTTTACAAATTCAGGATAAGGATATATTTTTATCAAAGTTTAATTCTCATTTATTACGCTTAAGATATAATCCTGAAAATGAACCAGAGGTGACTGATTTTTTTAGTTACAAACCTCCTAAAGGACTGTTAGCAGGAAAAATATCTGTTCAGATAGATGAAAACTCAGCTAATCTAGCAGGCCCGCTCTTATATATAAATTTTTTACAGAAACAATTTAACGTATCAAACTCAGAAAAGAAAAGTATAATTTTAAAGATAAACCCAGATAATATCCAAAATTTTGTATTAATAATTTTAGGATTAATCGCAATTAACTTTATTGCCTATATATTTAGCCAGTAAATTCAAAGCGATTCTTTAAAATTAAACATTCATTAAAAACTTATTAATAGAAACAAGATTTTTTAATAATTATGCTATATTGTGAATTACAAAGATTTCAAGACTTTTAGGGGGAGACTTAACATGAGTGATTCTGGTATAGGCCAAGCAAGAAATACTATTATGGCTACTGCTGCACTTTTAGGAACTGGTGCTGCAGTAGGATTCTCAACTGGTTTTGGAGCACCTGTAGGTGCAGCTTTGGGTTTAGCTGCAGTTACACTGGTCGGTGTTGCCGCTGTTTCTGATGTATTCAGAGGTTGGGGCGGAGGAAAATAATTTAAGCTTAATAAATTTTTTAAAAAGCAGAAACTATCTGAATAAAAATAGTTTCTGCTTTTTTATTTATATGTCCTCATCGAAAAAAAGCTCTGCGATAGGCTCAGAACTACCTG
>CAYRDV010000382.1:5223-6164 GCA_964422885.1 uncultured Candidatus Sericytochromatia bacterium | reverse complement strand
TTTAAATAAGTCATCAAAAGCAAAAGGTTTAGGTAAAAAGCCCTTTATTCCCATACGTTCCATTGTTTCTTTATCAACTGCATCAGAATAGCCGGAAGAAATAATAAAACCTGAACTTTTTATACTTTGCATCTGCTTTACCAGCTCAAGACCGTTTATATCTTCCAGTTTTACATCAGAAATAACAATATCAAAATCATTATCCCGATAAAGAGCAAGAGCTTCCTGCCCGGTTGAGGCAATAAGTGCGTCACAGTCTTTCATTTCCAGAATTTCTTTTAATAAACTGGTTATTTGTTGATTGTCATCAACAATTAATACTTTTTTATTTGTCATATTCCTAATTTCTTATCTTTGTTGATTCCTGTATAAGATTTTCTTTTTTCTCGGAGAAAAGGGCATCTATAAATATCTGAGGCTGAAAATCTCTCAGATCTTCAATCCCTTCACCAACTCCAACAAGCTTTATAGGCAGATTAAGAGAGTTCTTTATAGAAAAAATAACTCCTCCCTTGGCTGTTCCATCAAGCTTTGTAAGAACAACTCCAGTCAGACTTACAGCTTCACCAAAAACCATTGCCTGCTTTAAGCCGTTTTGACCTGTCGTTGCATCTAATACTAATAATACTTCCAATTTTGCATCTGGTGCTTCTCTGTCAATAATTCTTCGTATTTTTCTAAGTTCTTCCATCAGGTTTACTTTATTATGCAATCTTCCGGCAGTATCTATCAGTAAAACATTGGTATTCCGAGCCTGGGCTGCTTTGATTGCATCAAATACTACCGCAGCTGCATCAGCATTTTCCTGATGTTTAATTATAGGCACCTGTGCTCTTTGGCCCCAGACATCAAGCTGGTCAATTGCCGCAGCTCTGAAGGTATCGGCAGCAGCAAGTATTACTGAATAATCACTTATTCTAAGTTTTGCGGCAATTTTTCCG
>CAYRDV010000382.1:1739-5213 GCA_964422885.1 uncultured Candidatus Sericytochromatia bacterium | reverse complement strand
CACAGCCCACCACCCACCCCGACCCCACCGACACGGTGGCCACCCCCTCCCCTTCCCACGACCCGGTCGCGACGATCGTGACGCCGACCGAGGAGCCGACGGATCTGCCGACCCTGAACGTCGGTGCTCCCGTACGGAACGGCATGACGAATGAATACCTAAATAACCACTAATCATACGTTTTGCGGCAATTTTTCCGGTCGTTGTGGTTTTTCCGGTCCCATTTACCCCTACCATTAAAATTATATTTAATTTACCCTCTTCAATAACAATTCTTTGCTCTTCTTCTTCCAGTTTATCTTTAAGATAATCAAAAAGTGAGGGCATTATTTCCGATGGTAAAAATCTTTTTTCTTTAGCCAGAGTACGGAGTTTTGAGCAAATCTGGTCAGTCATTTCAACTCCGACATCACTCTCCAAAAGAACTTCCTCTATTTCTTCAAGTAAATCTTCATCAATTTTTGTCCGGCCATGCATCAGACGCTCCAGCTTTTCTACAAAGCCTTTACGTGTAAGGGCAAGACGTTCTCTTAGCTTTTCTTTCCATTTTTCTCTTTCTTCATCAGTTTCCCGGGTTACAGGTGCACCAAGTCCGATACTGATATTCCCTTTAAATTTGGAAAGCCATGATTCATCTCCTTCGGCAGTTTCAATTTTAATTTCAATTGGCGAATTAAGGGTATCGACAACTTTTGAAAACCAGCCCTTTTTTTCAGCAGGCTTTTCTTCCTGTACTTCTTCAATAACTGCTTCAGTTTCTTCAGGTTTTGGTTCCAGCGCTTCAGAAGTAATTTCTTCTGCTTTTTCAATAACTGGTTCCAGCTCATGAGTTTCAGGAATAATTTCTTCTTCTACGATAATTGGTTCTATTTCTATTCTTTCAGAAATAATTTCGTTTATATTTATTAGTTCTGAATTCTCAGTTTCAGGAATAATTTTTTCAGATTCATCAACAATAGTTTCTATTTCTGGTATATCAGACGTAATTTCCCGGACTTCTTCAGCAATAGGTTTTGGTTCATCAACTTCAGAAATAGTATCATCTGTTTCTGGTATTTCAGCAATACTTTCTTCTGGTTTAATATCCTGGATAACAGTAGTATCTTCTTTTATCTCAATAAGAGGAGTTTCCTGTGCCCGTAAATCCCCCAGTAAGCTATCAGCTTTAATAATCTCTGGCTGTTCAACTTCTTTAGGAGCAGGTTCAGATGTATCAGTAATTTCTGGTGGTGGCTCTTTTATAAACCCCTTGGCATCCGCAGGTGGGAGCTTTCCTTTACCTATTCGTAGTTTTACATTTAAAGCCGGAGCTTCTTCTACTGCAATTTCTTTTGCTTCTTCCTGGCGCAATGCTTCTTTTAAAATCAGATCTTCCGATTGTTCCGGTTCTGGTATTTGTTTTACTTCTTCAAGCTCTGGTGAATCCTTAACAAGTGTTTCCTGGGTGAGCTGAGAAACTTCTTCAATTTTTTCAATTTCTTTTTGTTTAAGAGAGTCTTTGACCAGTTCTTCTTCAGTTTTTTGGATTATTGGTTTATCTAGTTTTTTTAAAGAGTCATCGGGAGGAAGACTAGAATTGTCCTTTTCTTCCCCTAAAATAGCACTCTTAAATCTTTGAAACCAATTTTTTTTCTTTTCTTCAGTCATTATCTGTACTCTTAGTTTCTAAACCCAGGGTTTTAAGAATTCGGTTTAAAACCCCATTTACAAATCCCCCTGAGTCTTCAGAACCATATTTTTTAGCCACTTCAACTGCTTCATCAATAATAATCTTTGGCGATGTTTTTTCATAAAGCAGTTCAACAACAGCGATGCTGATAACGTTCCTATCTATACTGTACATTGTTTCAAGTGTCCAGTCTACTACACTTTTTTCAATAATTTCATTTACTTCTTTTTGATGGTCACGACACTGCTTTATTAATTTTATAGCAAAATCTCTGACTTCATCACGCATAGCCAAAGTACATAAAAGTGGCCATTCATTACAATAAGAAACAAGCTCCAATGCTCTTTGGGTAGAATGAAGACTACTTGATAAAAATTCTTTGATAGTCTCTGGATTACCTCTGAGAGATGACTCTAAAAGCTCATCATCAGCATTGATAAGTTCTCCTTTTGCCACCCCAAGAAGTTGATTTACCTCTCCGACTAAAGCCCTTACGGCCTGCTCAATAAAATCCTGCAATTGCAGATTATCTACATCTTTTTTTGAAATTCTTGACTGGGAAAGAGTTAAAATAACTAATTCCCTTGCCGCGTGCCTGGCATTCATAATGTTTAAACTTTAACCAATTCTAAATTCAATACTTAAATAATTAATGCTTCAATATTATATATCACTATAATTGCTAAAAGTTAAACGATGTAATTTTAATTAATTATTCTGTATAGTTAAATAGAAAAAGAATTTCACATCAGCCTTTGGCTGAACAAGGGGCTTGGTTACTGAGCGTAGTCTATCAAATTGGGGGATTTAATTATGTACTCAGAATCAGGGGTCCTACCTTGTATGGAGCTATAGTGATTGATTCTCTGCCTTAATCCGTTCATCTCTGATACTTTCTTTGATTTCGTTCTTAATAGGTGCGGCATCAGCTAGGGGCTCGATCATTTTTAGGATAAAAGCTTCAATTTTATAAACTATTTTTTGAAAACGGGAAGGTTTTTCAGTAAGTGGAGCAACAAGAAAGGCTCTTATTCCCAGAATTTTCCCGGCCAGTATATCTGTGGTCAGGCGATCCCCAATAATAATGACATCTTTTTTGTTAAGGTTCATTTGGTGAATTGCTTTAATTAAAAATTTACTCCTTGGCTTGGTAGCTCTGGCAATAAAGGGAATATCAAATTTATCACAAAAAGCTTTTACATAATTTGGCCGTGAGTTATTGGAAACAACATACAGTGAAAATTCATTCCTTGCTTTAATCAGCCAATTATCAATGGCTTCCCTGTTAAGTTTTTTATCACTTGGTAATAAGGTATCATCCAGATCCATAATAATACCTTTAATACCCTCATTTTTTAAAAATTCAAGATCAATATCCGCTATAATTTTAAATTTTTTATCTGGTTGCAGATATTTTCTGCCAATAATTTTTAACATATTTCGTAAAGAATTTAATATTTTTTATATATTATTATTTTAATCAATTATTTGCTAAAGCGAAAACCCTCTGATTATAAATAATTCAATAAAATATAATTTAGATTTTTTAATTGAATAAAAACATCTGTTGACATTTTTCTTAACGGGTTACATCTTGAATTTTATGAATACTTAAATTAAAGTAGAAATATCAGGTTGTTTACAAAAAATTAGTAAGCTGATTTTTCATGTACTCACTGGGGTTAAATGTTCCTGAAAAAAAATTTACAGATAATTTATTTACTACGATTAATACTTGGCTTAGAATATTAAAGTAATAAATTACCATTTTTAGTGACTTGTTTATTACTAACAATTCCGATAAT
>CAYRDV010000382.1:0-1729 GCA_964422885.1 uncultured Candidatus Sericytochromatia bacterium | reverse complement strand
ATTAAAGTAATAAATTAGTTTTAATATATTAAAAGGAGATAAAATATGACACATGTAGTAGCAGAACCTTGTATTGGAACAAAAGACAAAGCCTGCGTTCAGGTTTGTCCTGTTGACTGTTTTTATGAAGGCCCCGAACAATTATATATTCACCCTGATGAATGTATTGATTGTGGTGCCTGCGTTGATGTTTGCCCAGTTGTAGCTATTTTCCCTGAAGATCAGGTACCTGAAAAATGGGCTTCATATACTGAAAAAAATGCGGAAGTCTTTAATTCTGATAATCCCCCACCAAAAGCTGAAGCTAAGTAAAGGGAGTAGAAATAAAAAATTTTTAGAATTTTAATTCTAAAAATTTTTTATTTTTTATAAGTTATTGAAATCTCATTTTATTTTTTAATTTGTTGTCTTTATTAATTACAGTCTTTGCAATTTTTGTAAGAGAAGAACCATTATCTTTCTTTTTCTGATTCAAATATTGTAAAAACTCACTGGTAGATTTATATACTATATTGTTGTTTTTCACGTCTAAATTCCTTTTTAGAATTAATTTTGTAATTGTTTAGGTAATACAACTTTGGATTCCTATATTTAAATAATAGCCAACTTTTCAAAATAGTTGCTTATCTTAATCAATAATTAAGATGTTTTTATTCTAAATAAAATATGAATGTATGGAAAAAAAAATTATAAATGTTAGTAGGGGCTTGATTAATCAAGCCCCTACTTTGCTTCCTCATAACCGATAAAGCTGAAATATTTTTTCAAATCTTTTAATGGGACCTTAAATTCCCCATCTTTTGCCCCAATTACATCACTATTTTTTCCATGAGGATCTCTGATTGTTACTGTATCTGTATTTTTATCAAAAGCCAAAATTGTATAAACATGGTTTGCCATTATTTTTTTATCTTTATCTCCTGCTAAAAATGAAGACAATGTTGCTATTCTTTTATTAGAAAGAGTATTTGTTAATTTTGCTCTTATTTCACTGTTTTCTGAGCCTGAAAGAAGATCCGTATCCGTGGAATGACCTGTTAATATATTAATTCCTGAGCTGAGCAGGCCTCCTGCATCAATATTTGCTCTTGCATCTTCCTTATATCCGTGTGTGGTATGAAATGCTTTATGATCGGCATAGGCTTTTTCCAGAACAGCGGCCCACATTGTTGTACCTGAATCCCCTTTATGGGCATATTTTTTTAATTCCTCATCGGTTGGTTTTTTCACAGCAATTTCCTGAGCTGCTCCCGGAAATTTTATAAAAAATAATTTTCCATCAAGGCTGGGTCTAACCATTTTTGCAATTTCCTGTGGGCGTGAATCTGCCAGACCAGATAAAGCTGAAAGGAAATAACAGTCATTGAGGCCCCCCTGTTGAATTCCATTTTTGCTTATTCCTTCAACTCCTTTTGAGCCCCAGATTATTCTTTTATTAACTTCATTAGTTATTTTTGTCTCAAATAGTTTATAAGTTGATTCAGGTAAAATATCTTTTATCAGTTTTAGTTTTACCCCGGCTCCTTCTGCATTAGCAAGGGTATTTATATTACTGATATCTTTGTTAATAATTTTAATTGATTTTTGCATCAGGGAAGATTCAAGAAATTTATATGTTTCAGGGATAAGTCTTTCCTTAAATGATTTTAGTTTTTCATTAATATTTTTACAGGCAGCTGTTTCAGATAGATTATCAATTTCCTGCTCAAATATTTCTGTTGTTTTGATA
>CAYRDV010000381.1:0-6194 GCA_964422885.1 uncultured Candidatus Sericytochromatia bacterium | reverse complement strand
GGCCAATGAAGGAATAGAAATAGAAGTCCTGACAGGAGAGCAGATTAAACCTGTTCACTGGAAGACAATGTATACCCTATATGTTGGAATTACTTATAAAAAATGGGCCCATGATTATTTAACAGAAGGTTTTTTTGATTATATTTCCAAAAATTTTCAGGAAAATGTAGTCCTGGTAATGGCAAAAAAAGATAATAAATATATTGCTGGTGCTTTAAATTTTAGAAAGAATGAACATCTTTACGGAAGATACTGGGGATGTCTGGTAGAACATCAGTGCCTTCATTTTGAAGTGTGTTACTATCAGTCAATAGAATATGCAATAAAAGAGGGTATAAAACTATTTGAAGCTGGAGCTCAGGGAGAGCATAAACTTTCAAGAGGGTTTCTTCCTGAATATACTTATAGTGCACATTGGATAGCTGATACCAGGTTTTCTCCTGCTATTGCTGACTTTCTGAAAAAAGAGAAAAATTCAATTTATAATTTAATGGAAAATTATGAACAAAATTCTCCATTCAAAAAACTGGCTTGAATATTTTAGATATAATCTAAAGCAAAGGATAAAAGAAGGATATTGAAATATATGAGCGATTTTGATGATGATGAGTATGATCTAGATAATGATAGTGAGATTATCCTTGAAGAGGAATCCGATGAAGAAGTAAAGAAACCTAGTATGTATAGGGTTTTAATTCATAATGATCACTATACTCCAAGAGAATTTGTAGTATTTATTTTACAAAATGTTTTTCATAAATCTGAAGCAGAAGGGAAAAAAATAATGCTTGAAGCTCACACCAAAGGTCTTGCTGTTGTTGGAATTTATACTCTGGAAATTGCCAAAACCAATATCTTTCTTGTAGAAAAATATGCGGATGAATTTAGTTACCCTTTACGCTGTACGATGGAAGAAGTCGAGATATAGTGAAAAAAAGTGTATTTAAGGAAGCTTTGGGAACTTTTAAATAGTCTGGTTATAAGTATTGTTTTTTTGCTCAGGTATAGGAGAAAAATACATAATGAGTATGAATATGGTATCTCTGATGAATTTATCGAAATGTATAAAGAACTCAGTAAAGATTTCAGAAATGAACTTTTGGAGATTAAAGCAGGAGAAAATATGATAAGTAAGGAATTGGAAGAAACATTAAAATTTGCCTATAAAGATGCAAAAAAAAGGAAACATGAATATATTACCTTAGAGCATATTTTATTTGCTCTGACCTATGATAAAACGACTTCAAATATTCTTTCCAACTGTGGAGCAAGTCTGAAAGATTTACGAAAAGATGTGGAAACCTTTTTAAAAGATTCCGTTCCTTCTGTCGGAGAAGAGTACAAAGATGTTGAACCTCTTTATACACTTAGTGTACAGAGAGTTTTACAGTTTGCCGCAATACATGTTCAGACTTCAGAAAAAGGAGAGATTAACGGAGGTGATATTTTAGTCTCTTTATTTAGAGAAAGAGAATCACATGCTGTATATTTTCTTTCCCAGCAAAATATTAGCCGGTTGGATATTATCAAATATATTTCTCATAAAATTTCTAAGGTTCCAGGTGAAGAAAACTCTGAAATGGTTTTTCAGGATGGTGTTGAACCTGAAGGTGAAAAAAAGAAAAAGAAAGCTTTGGATACTTATTGTATTAACCTGAACAAAAGAGCTCTGGATGGGAAAATAGATCCATTGATTGGCAGAGACAAAGAGCTTGAAAGAATTATTCATGTCCTGTCACGCCGGCGAAAAAATAATCCTATTTTGGTAGGTGACACCGGAGTTGGAAAAACAGCTGTTGTCGAAGGCCTTGCTCTAAAAATTACTAAGAGTGAAGTACCAAAAGTTCTTGAAAATGCTGTTGTATATACTCTGGATATGGGAATGTTGCTTGCCGGGACAAAGTTCAGAGGGCAGTTTGAAGAACGTCTGAAAGCTGTGCTGGCAGGAATTCAAAAAGAGGAAAATGCTATTCTTTTTATAGACGAAATTCACACTATAATTGGTGCAGGAGCTACTTCTGGTGGTACAATGGATGCATCAAACTTATTAAAACCTTCGTTATCAAATGGTGAGCTAAGATGTATTGGTTCAACCACTTATCAGGAATACAAAACCTATTTTGAAAAAGATCGGGCTTTATCACGCCGGTTTCAGAAAATTGAGATTAACGAACCCAGCTCTGAAGATACTTATTTAATTTTGAAAGGATTAAAACCACATTACGAATCATTTCATGGTGTGGAATATACGGATGATTCTCTCAAAGCAGCAGCAGACCTCTCTGCAAAATACATTAATGATCGGTTTTTGCCTGATAAGGCTATTGATATTATTGATGAAGTTGGTGCTTCACTTAAACTTGCTGAACCTGAAGGTAAAAAAATTGTTAATACCATTGATATTGAAAATATGGTTGCCAAAATTGCCAAAATTCCTCCAAAAACGGTTCATGCTGATGATAAAAATAAATTAAAAAATCTGGATACAGAACTTAAAGATGTTGTATATGGACAAAATGATGCAATTGATAAAGTTGTAACTTCTATAAAGTTATCCCGTTCAGGTTTATGTGAGCCGGATAAACCTGTAGGTGCATTCCTTTTTGCTGGCCCTACCGGAGTTGGTAAAACTGAAGTGGCAAAACAACTGGCAAAAATAATGGGAGTTGAATTTTTACGGTTTGATATGAGTGAGTATATGGAAAAACATACTGTTTCCAGACTTATAGGCGCTCCTCCTGGGTATGTTGGCTTTGACCAGGGAGGTTTGCTTACTGATGCTATTCACCGTACACCTCATGCTGTTTTATTACTTGATGAAATTGAAAAAGCACATCCTGATTTATTTAATATTTTATTACAGGTAATGGATCATGCAACCTTAACTGATAATAATGGCAGAAAATCTGATTTCAGAAATGTAATCCTGATCATGACAACAAATGCCGGAGCAAGGGAAATGAATACCAAACCGATTGGTTTTACCAGGACGGATAACTTTGATCTTAGTATTAAGGCAATTGAAAATTTATTTAGTCCGGAATTCAGAAACAGGCTGACATCTATTATTCAGTTTAAACCATTACAGATTGAGGTTATGGAGCAGGTTGTAGATAAATTTGTCAAACAATTGAACGACAGAATGAAGGAGAAAAAAGTTGAGCTTGTTTTGGATGATTCTGCCAGACTTTACCTAGCCAAAAAGGGTTATGAACCAGCGTATGGAGCAAGACCTCTGGCCAGGTTAATTCAAACCGAAATTACCCAGGTACTTTCAGAAGAAATATTGTTTGGAAAGCTGGAAAAAGGTGGTAGTGTAACTATCAATGAAAAAGATGAAAAGCTTGTATTTGATTATCATGAACCGGAACCACCAAAAGTAGATTTGGATAAACCAAAAGCAAAAAAAGAAATAACTTCCCCAAAGGGGCCCCTGTTTCCGAGTACGGAAATAACTAAGGTTTAAAACTTTAGAGTTTATATCATTCTGAGGCTTTATGAATAATTTGAATTTATTCTTGTAGAACACATTTGATATAATAAAATAACTGAACATAATAGATAATATTTATATTGGTTAAAATGGGTATTTTTAATTTTTTATATCACGCCTGGGAAAATTCTACCGAAAAAGAATTATTTTTTAATATTTGCCAGGCAAATGATCTTAAGCTTGATTATGAGACAAATAAGGACTCACTCTTAATACTGAAAGAGATTTTTATTTCCAGGGTTTATGCCGATTATTTTCCATTTTATGAAAAAGTAAGTGTAATGGATCTGGGAGCACACAAAGGATACTTCTCTATTTTTAGTGCAAAAAACACTCATCCTGATTCAAGAATAATTGCTTTGGAACCAGCTGAAGATAATTTTAATGATTTAAATTTAAATCTGAAAGCAAATAAAATAGAAAATGTTGAAGTCTTGAAAGCAGGTGTTTTTTCAGAAACTAAAAAAACAAATTTCTATCTCAGTAAAAGCGAAAACCATTCAATATTTAATAATTATTCTGAGTATCTTGGTACTCCTCCAACTGAGCCACCTGTTGAAATATTTGTTTTATCATTAAAAGATTTATTAGAAAAATTTGGCATTAACGAATTAGATTTCTTAAAAGTTGATTGTGAGGGTGCAGAATATCCGTTTATCTTTTCAGCAGATAAACAAGTGCTGGCAAAAATAAAAACAATCTCTCTGGAGTTTCATGATCTGAAAAATAAAGAATATACAGGCCTAAAACTTGCTAACCACCTTGAGAATAACGGTTTTAAAATAGTAAAGTTTTCTTATGAACCAACCACAATAAATAATAATTTTGGCAAACTAATTGCTGTAAGGATGTAGGGACAGAACAGTGTTCTGTCCCTACATACGTGTACCTAGCTAAAACTTATGAAAATGTCTTTCTCTCGCTGGGAACATAGAGTGAGGTTGTATTTGAATATTAGCTGGTGAAGGTATTTTAAGGCTGAGATCTCCTACTGTTGCGATCATTAGTTTTGTAGAAGCTTCCAGAAAATCGAAGCTTATGGATTCATAAGAATCTGTTTTTTGATGATAAAAAGGAGTAGTATCACCACCTACCCATTCTTCAGAAAGTCCTACTGATTTAAAGCCAGCATTTCTGAAAGCAACATGATCTGTATCTCCAGAACTGGTCCTTGAAAGAGGTAATTTTAAATTATGGGTTTCATTTACCATCTTATAATAATCCCATAAATCTCCATCAGGCTGTTCAATTTCTATTTTTTTATCTTTATCAGAATCATAACCAATCATATCTGATGTATGAACAGATGTTATATTTAGTCCCTTTTGCTTAAAATCCTTGGCCATTGCTTTACTTCCTATCAGACCAAGTTCTTCTTCGTCAAACCAGGCAAAAATAATATTTATTTTTCTGCCATTAAGATTTCTGAGCAAATTTGCTGCTTCAAGTACAGCTGTAGAACCTGTACCATTGTCATCAGCGCCTGCATTTCTTACTGAATCCATGTGAGCACCAACAAGTATATATTCGGTAGTTGGTTCTTTGGCCATTAGTTTTACAAAGAGATTCTCACCACCAGTACGGTATTTGTGGCGCTCAACGGTATATCCAAATTCCTGCAGTTTTTGGCTAATAAATTTACGGGTTAAGTCTCTGCCTTCGGTAGAACCACGTTCAGGAATTTTTATCCCATCAGGCATGGCGGATTTTCCTGAAAGAATAGATAATGTTGCTTCAAGACGACTTTTAACTACCTGTGATTCTATTCCTTCTTTATTTTTATTTTGAACTGAAACATTTGAAAGATTCTCAGTTTTATTTATTTCAGCGTTTAGGCAACTTCCCAGAAAAAGAGTAAGTAATAATAAAGAAGCAACTTTTAATTTCATATAAGACTCCAGCAAATTTAGAATTCTTAAGTAATTCTACCCCGATTGATAATTTATAAACAAGTTGTGGAAAAAAAAATTTCAAACTTAATTTAATTTTTTTTTCTGACACATATTTCTTAAAAAAAATTTGCTATAACATCCTTATTGAAAATAATTTTTTTTTAAGATTTTATGGCAAAAGATAGATGGCAGGCTGGTAAAAGATTTATGCTTGGTGCACCGCCAGGAAAAATTGGTGATGAAGCCGTTGATTTACTACAGGAAACAGGTGCCTCAATACTTTTACTTTTTCGTAGTAACTTTGAAAAAACTAATAATATTGCTCAGGATTTATTGAATTTAAGAGATAAGCTGGCAAGACCTCTTATTGTTTCTGTTGATCATGAGACTGGTCAGGTCTTACGTGATATATGGTTTACTACGGTCTTACCGGGAAATCGGGCTTTAGGAATTATTGCTTCTAATTTTGGCTTAGAAGAAGCGAAAAAATATACAAGAGAAATGGGCCTTATTATTGCCTCTGAACTAAGGAAACTTGGTATAGGTTGGGTACTTGCTCCTGTTCTTGATGTTTTAGGCGATTTTTACAATCCCGGTATTGCCCTGCGTTCGTTCAGTAATGATCCTGAAATTGTTTCAGAACTAGGAAAAATATTAATCGAAACATTGGAGTCAAAAGGCATATTAAGTTGTGCCAAACATTTTCCAGGTTTGGGTGAGGCTAAAGTTGATCCACATTATAGACTCCCCAAAATTGATATTGAAAAGGAAATAATACGAGAGCATATTAGGGACAAAGAAGGAACATT
>CAYRDV010000380.1:0-6195 GCA_964422885.1 uncultured Candidatus Sericytochromatia bacterium | reverse complement strand
AAAATTCTTTTCTAAAATTAACTAAGTTGACTCTTTTTGCAGTTAAAAAAGTATGCAATATTCTTTCAAGTTCCGGGGCATTATCAGAATAAATCATGGCATGAACATCGAAGCTAAAAGGTACAGATGCACTACTTAACTCTTTAATTCTATCCATAGGATCTAAGCGTCTTGTCATACCTATTTTATACATATTTTCGCCAAAAGCACCTATGTTTGAAATAATATAAACAAACCCGGATTTTGTTAATTGTGCTCTGGAAATAGCTCGCTCTTTATTTTCTCGACTTTCACTTAACCTTTGTTCTAAAAGTTCGATTTTATTATTTAACTCATCTAACTGCTTTCCTTTTGCGGAATCAATTTCATATTTAGCCTTTTCTAAAGCCCTTTGATATCTTTCCTCTTCCTTTTCTGCTTCCAGAATTGCATTATCAAAATCCCTTTGAGCTTTTTCTTCTTCTCTGATTTGTTCCTGAATACGCCTTTGTTCTTCTCTTTCAATGTGTTTCTTCTGTTGGTATTCATAATTTAATCTTAATTCTTTTAATTTTAATTCATAGTATTCTGATTTTATTGAAATATTATAAATAACTCCTAATTGGTTGATTGATTCATAAGATTTATCCACTCTTTGTTCCATTTTTAGAATATTATCCCAACGAACTTTCAAAATACTTGTATCACACTCACCATTAAAAGCTCTAAGCATTAATTTTGAATATTGATTGGTAAGTTTTTTCCCGTCCTGGGTACTACCACCAACAGTCCAATTAACAGGGCAATCTACAGCAGTTCCATTTTTTATTAAATCTTTTTGTAATTTTCTTACATTTTCTATTTCCTGTTTGAATTTTTCAGAAGTATCATAATCAAAATGAGGTTTGTAAATTCCATAGCTTATTATGTTTAAATCTTCTTCAAGCCCTGTTATCTCTTGTTTTAATTTATCATAAATATTTTTAGCACCCTGATAATTATTATTTAAATCCTCAAACTTTTTTGAAAAATCTTTATCTTTTTCAACTATTGTTTCTAAGGACATATAATCTGAATCGCTTCCAGATCCACTATCGAAACGCTTTAAAATATCAATAAAATCACCGGAGAAAGCTTCACCACCAGTATTTAATTTCCATTCATTGTTATTTTTATAAAAATTACAAAGTAAAAACGTCCTTTCATTTGAAGCAACATCAATTTTGAACTGAAATTTATTATTTTTATTTTCAGCTTCAAAGGAAATATTTCTGCAAATTTGGTTTTTAAAAATATTGTTATCAGAAATGGAAATAACAAAAAATATTTTTTCAATTTCTGGTCTGACTCTCTTTAAATTAAGAATAAATGACTTATTGTTTGATTTAGTGGCTGTAATTTCAGATAGGCTGCCATCAAAACTAATTTTATTTATTGAATAGACAAAATCTTTATTGGTTAGCAGTTTTCCATTGGAAATTAGCAGAGCACCTAAAGAAATGTCATAATTTTGATTATTTTTAGTTTCCCAGTAAAAATTGATATTAAAGGGCTCAATAAAAAAGTCTATGGGTAGTACAAGCCTTTGACCTCTTTGGAGAATTTGCATAATTTTTCAAACAAAAAATATTATAATTTTAATAAATGTAAAACGAATATTAGCAATTATCAACAGTATCTTGGTTTAAAATACTGACCTCAAGTTTTTTTGACATTTTTTCAAAATTAGTTAACCATTCTTTAAAAAGATCCAATCCAAGAAAAATTAATAAGAGTAAGCTTGAAAACCCATCAGTCTGTATGCCTTGCCCAGGCTCAAGTATTAATTCAAGTTGTTGAAAATTATTTATTTCTTTATCAACCAACTTCGATATCTTTTGCGAATTTAATTTTGTATCTAAAATTGCATTATTATGAACGATAGAATTCCTTAGCGTTATTAATACTTTCCAGATTTCGAAGCTTTCTTTTTTTATTAAACCTAAAGAAAATGATTTTTCAGCAATTTTTGCAATAGAATCAAATGGTGGTAAACTTTTTACTTCTTGTTTAAATTTTTTCCAGGGTTTTTGCTCATCAGATTCTAACTTTGAATAAACATTATCAAAAGAATCGCAAAGCTTATCTCTTCTATTTACACAAGTTGCAAGTTCACTTTCTGAGTTTAGTATTATCTCTCTAACAGAATATTCCATTATTGACATTAGACGAACCAAAGATGATTTTTGTAAAGTCATTATTTTCTCAATGCAAGAATCAACTCTATCACCAAAGTCACAATGGAGAGGAGGATGAGCCTTATAAAAAGTTTCCTTTTTAAATGAATCACTATAATAAGCAAGTAATTCGCAATCAATTATTATTTCCTTATCTGCAAGTATAAAGAACCCAGATCTAAAGTCGTCTGGATCTGGGTATTTAGGAATAAATTGACTACAATATTTATCAGCTTTTTTATGTAAAAATAAATAATTTTGTCTTGTAAGTAAAATTTCATCGTAAAATAGATCGTAAATTTCATTTGGTTGTAATTTGCTGTTTTTAAAAATATTTTGCATATTTGTTTTCCATTTATTAATTTTTCTCTTTTTATTTACTTAAGGTAACGGCTCATATATATGTAACGGTCTTTTTTATTACTATTTTTTAGCCACGGATTCCGTTTTTAATTTATTAAGTATTTCTTTATTTTTTTGAATTGCTAAAACCCACTCCCAAACCTATTATAAAACCAAATATTACAAACATTTTCGTTATATTAGACATTAAATTTACTTTATATTCATAAGAATATTGAGGGCCAGAATTATTAATAACTAAATTTGAAAAAAGGACTCCTATTAAATACATACCAATAGCCCCTAGAAAGCCAAAAAATACTGACATTATTAAAATTTTATTTTTTTCATTTTTAGCTTTTTTAAGTCTATCGTTTTCAGCTTTTCGGAGTCTTTCTTCCTCTAGTTTTCTGCTTTTTTCCTCTGCTATTCTTCTTTCGCTCTCAGCCTTTATTCGTTCATTTTCAGATTTAATTCTTTCATTCTTTAAATAATTAATATGTTCTATATTGTCATTTGAAAAATCTTTTAAACGATTTTCTAAATTATTAACCACTTTTGGCAAATTATCATTAAACTTTTTTTCTAAATCTATAAATGTAAATAAATCATAGTTAACTCTCTTGCTTTTAATTGCATTTTTCCAGTTTGCTTCACTGGATTTTTTTCCCGAAGGAAATATCCACTGAATTTCTTGATTAACAATGATTTCATTTATAATGTTCTCATTCATTTGAATGAATTTATTCCCAACTTTATAGTACTGAAGATTATTTAATGAATTAACTATTTCTATTATTTTATTAAGATAATTTACTTGATTCGGATTTTTAAATGGCTCACCAAATTCCCAATTTCTAATTTTTGCCATTTCATCTAAAGCAAACAATGCCTCCAAATAGGTATTTTCTTTGATAAGTTTTTCCATTAACTCCACCATCATTTTAGCTTGGCTTTCTGGTATCATTTTTAGTTTACATTTCTCTAACCTTTGGCTGGCTCTGTTAACGGCATCATCCCGCAACTTCTCTAATAACGCTTGAATAGGTGGTTTTGAACCTAAATCCAGATCCCTGACAGTTTTAACTGCATAATTTCGATTGGCAGTAATAACTCTTTCCAAAACGTCAACTGCCAAAGAAACCTTACCATCAGCTGCTAGTGCTTTGGCTTGGAGAAATCCTGCTTCTAGCATTTTAGGATCAAGTGAAAATGCCTTACTAGCCAATTCTGCTGTTTCAGAAAATTTACGTGGAATATAACAAGCAACTCCTGCTTGAAAAAAGGATTCTGCTGCAACAGCTTTTATAGCTTCTTGTGGTGTGGCTTGTTTAGAAAGACGTAAAAGTAAATTGCCTGCCAGAAGGTTGGTAAGCCGTATAGCATCAGGATGAGATTCGACAATCGCATATTTAGCTGCTCTCCTAAAATATTCCTCTGCTTTTGGAATATCAATATATTTTTTACCATATAAGTAAATTAAGCCAATCCTGTGAATAACAAAATAATCCGTTTTTTCTCTTTTTTCTGCTTCCAACAAGTTTTCTAAGGCATCAGCATATAAGTCTTCATCCATTCGTGCGTTTTTGAAAAACTTTAGACCTTGTTCCAAATGGTACTGCCTTTCTTTCTGAAAATCTGGAATACGCAATAACAAAGCTATATTTTCAGAAAGAATGTTGTTTATCCTTTGTTCTTCAATAATCATGGACATACGCCAGTCAAATAAAGAGGAAAGTTCAGATATTTCATCACTAATATTATCCAGTCTTTTGCTGATCTTACTAAAGCCTGATTTTAACCGGGAACTAACTAGTTGTGCTGATTTAAGCATAGCATCAGTGTGGTGTTTTGCAGATTCAACTATAACATCAGTATTGTGTTGTGTTGCCTCACGCATAGCATCAACTTGTCGTTGGTTTGCTTCCTGTATTGCAAGGGTCTGTCTTTCGGATGCTACTACAATAGCCTTTGAGTTAGTTTCAATAGAACTAGAAATACGCTCATCATTATATTGATCTTGTAAATAGCTTTTCCATTGTAATTCATGGCTTCTTTCTGCTAACCATGGATCGTGGTAAAAACTGTCTTCCATTTCTACTATCCTCAATTATAAAATAAACATTAAGATGAAAATTTTAGATTATTCATTAAGTTTACTTCTATTTTTTTATTAGACAGTCATATAACATTTTTAAAAATGTAATATTGCGCTTATTTTACGATTATATCATTGATAAAGTCCCTGTCACAGAAAGAAAAAGGTCATAAAACAAAATAACTACAAAAAGTTGAAAGATAACTGGACAGGCTTATTGCCAGTTTCTTCGTTACTAAGATTTGAAACTGATACACCAAGTAATCTTACAGACTTTACCGGGAACTCTGTATTATTTAACAGATCCACCGCAATCCTCAATAAATCGGATTCTAGGTAAATATAATCAAAGGATGTTTTACTTCGAGTATGCAAAATAAAATCGTAATACTTAATTTTTAAAGTAACTGTTTTACCAAAAGTATTTGCTTTTTTTATTCGGGCAACCAGAATAGAAATAATTTCCTTTAAATGCGGAATTATTTCTTCTTCATTATCAATATCCTTTTCAAAAGTAGTTTCAGCACCAATTGATTTTCTGATACGGTCAGGTGTTACAGCCCTGTTATCAATAGCTCTGGCAATATTGTAATAATAATGACCCATTTTCCCAAAGCTTTGTGATAATTCTTCTTCAGTTAACTTCTTTAAATCATTACCCTTGAATATACTTAACCTGTTCATTTTTTCTTCTGTAACTTTACCAATTCCATGAAACTTTTTTATCGGTAACTCATCAATAAATTCTTCTGCTTCTACAGGAGTTATTACAGCCAAACCATCTGGTTTATTTATATCAGAAGCTATCTTTGCTAAAAACTTATTGAATGATACCCCAGCCGAGGCTGTTAAGCCTGTTTCATTCTTTATTCTAGTTTTAATATCTTTAGCAATCAGGGTCGCAGACGATACATTTTGTTTTCTGTCACATTTAGACTTAGTATTTATAAAAAACAGCTGATACTATTTTATCTATAATTGTAGAGATTTTTGTTTTACATATTGAAAATCAGGAAAATGATTAATATCTGTTCCATTAGTATATATATTATTTATATTATTTAATAAAGAAGGCTTTTTCAATATTAAAAGATTTTTTAAGTTACTAAAATTACCTTTATTTCTTGTTAAATAATGCGACTTTTGTAATTGTTTTTCAGATTCACTATGCCTTACTGATTTTATTAAATTAAGAATTTCTTTACAAGCTTTATAAATTTCCTTTGGTTTACTTACAAGCTCTTGTATATCAGATAGTTCCATTCCATACTCAATAATTTCACTAAGTTTTTTATTTTCAAGCTTGTCCACGAAAAATAATGTTTCCAAATTAAAAATAATTTCTTCAGCAAAATATACATCAATTTCTTTTTTTAATATTTTATTAATAATAATTTCAGCAGAGTTTAAAATAGAATGCTCTATATATTTGGACGAAAGATTATTTAGTTCACCTAACAACGGGTTTTGAATATTTTTCATAATTATCTTTTTTTAACCTTTACACCGACATTGAGCAGTTCATAAATAAAAAAAAATGATTTATGCTTTTCCAATAAT
>CAYRDV010000379.1:0-6215 GCA_964422885.1 uncultured Candidatus Sericytochromatia bacterium | reverse complement strand
GGTGTTGGACCTTCCTTTAAAGGTTTTATGGCAGGAGCCGCTGTTAATAGTGCTCTTGGTGCTGGTATCGGTGCTATTCTTGGTGCCGGTGGTGGAAAAAGTGCTGTCTCAATGGGCGCCGGAATCGGTATGTTACCAGGTATTATCCCAGGTGGTGCAGCAGCTCTTGTAACTGCTAATGTTACTGATAATAAAGCTAAAGGTGCTTTAATCGGTGCAGGTGTTGGCTTTGTAGCTGGTGCTGTACAGGGTGGTCTTGTTACAAAATCATTGAAAGGCGCTGTTGGATTTGGTGCTTTAGGAGCTGTTTCCGGTGTAATTGGTGGAGTAACCGGAGCTTTTGTTGCTAAGAAAGAATAAAAAAATAATATAACTTAAAAAAGGGTTGAATCTAAATTCAACCCTTTTTGCTTTTTAATATTGAGGACCTTATGGAATATAAATTTATTGGAAATGCTGAATCATTTAAGCAAATTGGTGATTGTATTGAAATTTATCCTTCTGAAGGAAAACTTAGAATCCATATTTTGGCTGATGATTTGGTAAGGGTAAGGTTTACTCAAAATCAGACATTTGAAAATGATTTTTCTTATGCCGTATCTAAAACTGATTGGTCCGTAAATTTTAATTTTCAGGATAATCCAGCTTATTACTTAATTACTACTAAAGAATTAAATATCAAAATTAATAAAACCCCTTTAAGAATATCTTTTCTTGACAAAGATAACTCTGTTATTAGCGAAGATGAGCCTTCATTTGGAATTTCTCACTCAGGTACAGAAGTCCAGGTATTTAAATCTCTTGAATCCTCCGAGAAATTTTTTGGCCTTGGCGAAAAAGCTGGTAACCTTGATAAAAGAGGCAAGTTTCTCAAAATGTGGAATACTGATTGGCCCGGTTATACCCAGAGACAAGACCCTCTTTATGTATCAATCCCATTTTTTATTGGAATGAGGAATATGAATCCATCAGAAAATGTTACCTCTGATTGCATTAATTCAAATAAGGCTTATGGATATTTTCTGGATAATACCTATGAAACTTTTTTTAATTTGGGAGCTTCACAGGATAGATATTATAGCTTTGGTGCAAAACATGGTGAGTTAAATTATTATTTTTTTTATGGCCCTGATGTTGAAAAAGTTGTCGAACGTTATACCGAACTGACTGGAAGGATGGAATTACCGCCACTTTGGGCTTTAGGATATCAGCAGTGTCGTTGGAGCTATTTTCCTGATAAAGAGGTTTTACGGATTGCCAAAACTTTCAGAGAAAAAAATATTCCCCTTGATATTATTTATCTGGATATTGACTGGATGGATGGATATCGTGTTTTCCAATGGAGTCCTGAAGCTTTTTCTGATCCACGTAAATTAATGGCAGATTTAGCTGAAATAGGAGTAAAAGTAGTTACAATAATCGATCCTGGTATAAAAGCGGATGATTCCTATTCTGTGGCGGAGTCAGGATTAGATGGTGGACATTTTGTAAAATATCCTGATGGAAAAGTTTATAAAGGAGAAGTTTGGCCTGGATGGTCTTATTTTCCTGATTTTACTTCACCAAAAACCAGACAGTGGTGGAGTGGATTATTTAAAGAGATGGTTGATATTGGTGTCAGAGGTTTCTGGAATGATATGAATGAACCAGCTGTATGGGGGCAAGCTTTTCCAGATTTTATTCATTTTAATTTTGATGGTATTGGGAAAAGCCATAAGGCTGCTCATAATGTTTATGGAATGCAGATGGCACGCTCAACATATGAGGGGGCTAAAAATTATTTAAATGGTGACAGAACTCTTATTGTTACCAGGGCTGGTTATGCGGGTGTTCAGAGATACTCAGCCGTCTGGACAGGGGACAATGTCTCGGAAGATTATCATTACAGACTAGGGGCTGTAATGGTACAAGGGCTTGGTTTATCTGGTGTATCTTTTGCCGGACCTGATATTGGTGGTTTTGAAGGCTCTCCTTCCCCGGAGTTATTTGCCAGATGGATTCAACTTGGTGTTTTTACTCCTTTTTTCAGAACTCATTCTGTCCGAAATAGCAAAGCACAGGAACCCTGGACATTTGGTGAAGATGTAGAAAGTAATACCAGAGAAATGATTTGTTTACGTTATAAATTATTACCTTATATATATACTTCTGTTTATCATTCGTTTCTAACAGGTAAACCGGTAGTAAAACCTCTGTTTTGGTTTAATCAGGATGACGAAATGGTATATCAGGAAGCATTTCAATATCAATATTATTTTGGTGATTATTTTATAGTAGTTGCGGCAAAGGTTCATCAGGACTTTACCAGGGTTTATTTACCCGAAGGTTTATGGTATGAATTTGATACTGACAGAAAATATTCTGGTAAACAAGCGATAATTATTGATAGTACCTGGACACGACTTCCTGTATTTGTAAAAGCAGGAGCTGTAATTACTATGCGTGATGCGCAAAACTTTGCCGATGAGACAAAATTTGAATCTGCTGATTTACATTTTTACCCAGGTAATAATAGTGAAACTGATTTTTATGAGGATGATGGCAATACATATAAATATTTGAATGGGAGCTTTTTACTAAGAAAAATTATATTTACAGATAATAAAGATAATATATTTATAAAAATAGAACATGACAGTGGTAGTTTTGCCTCAGATATTAAAGAATGGAAAATTATCATTCATGAGTTAAAAGCGATTAATACTTTAAAGGTTAATGATAAAAGCATAAGTGAATATAGTTTTGAAAAAAACAAATTAGTTTTTTATATTAAAGAAAAGAAGAAAATAAATATCAATATAAATCTGTAAGAATTTTTTTATCATTGATAAAAATAAATAACAAAAAACCTATAATTCTTTGAAAAAATTTGGCTCCCGTTTAAAATGTTCTCTTAAATTATATTCGTCAATATGAAAACAAATGGGGCAGGTATAAGTATTTCTAATCTTTGGTTTCTCTTCTGTTGAGGCAAAAATATGAAAACAGTTTTTGCATTTTACATAGTTTAAATCTTTTAATATATCAATGTCACTAACTTCTGGATTATAATAATCGGCATTGAAAATATCTGATAAATTGCTATATGCAGGGCATATTTTGTTCTGATCTACTCTAATTACCTGATTAGCAGGTACGGATTTTTCAACTATTATTTCATTACTTTTTTGCTGAATTATAGTAAGCCTGTTATTTTGCATTTCAAGCTTATGAATAACCCGGCAGTTACCCCATGAAAAGTCCTCATCATATTTAAGACCAGCTTTTCCCAGAGTAGGGGAAAAATTGGCACAATTCTTACAATACTTAATTTCCATAATTACTAAACCAGTTGAAAATTCTATACAGACTACTATAAAGCCTATTTTTTTTATATAAAGTAGTTTAAATTAATTTTATATGATGTTAAACTTAATAGGTATTTTTAGAAAGTTTTATTAATTTAGTGCAATTTGAACAATAACAAAATATTTGTGCTATATTTATGATATAATTTTTAACTATATAATTATGAATAAATGTAAAGAAAGTTGTATCAGGAGATTATCATTCAATGAGTAGTTCATCACAGGATAATGAAAATAACTTTGTTGCCTTTGCAGCTGGTGCTTTAATTGGCGGTGTAATTGGTACGGTATTAGGTATTTTTCTTGCTCCTAAATCAGGGACTGAAATGAGATATGAATTCTCTGAAAGTGTTCATGATGCTCAGGTTAAAACAAAGCAAATGTTAGGTGATACAAAAAACAGTATTAGTCAGGGTGTTGACAAAGCAAGCAAAAATTTGGAAACTACTGTGAAAAGAGTTACTGAATCTTTTAATGCAGGACGGAGAGCTGCCAGAGAAGTAATAACTGATAGCGAAATTCCTAAAAGCTTAGAGAATGAAAACAGTGATAGTATTTATAATAAGAATATTGATGTTTCTGATATAAAAAGCACAGATAAGGATAATAATCAGGAATCATTAAAAATTGTTGATGAGACTATTAATAAGGATAAATAGATGATAACTTCTACATGGCATGTGTTAGCACTAGTTTTGTCGGTAGGTTCTGCTTTTTTATTTTACTACCTGATTAAGTTGCTTATTCAGGTAAAGCATACCCTGAAAACACTTGAAAGCACATTAACCCAGTTACAAAATGAAGTTTCACCTGTTATTAATAATGTAGAAGGTATTACTGATAATTTTGAACAGATTACCGGTAGGGCTGATGAAATAATTGAAAGTGTTCAAAACAAAACTATTGATACTATGGGGATAATCGATAGTTTAAAAAATAATATCGATATTCTCAAACATACTTTATTTCTTCTCCTTAATCATTTATCTAAATATATGTATGCTTTGGGAATAGGTTTTAAAGCTGGTATTGAACATTTTAAAGAGCCAACAGTAAAATCAATGATAAGTATGGAGGTTATAAATAAAAAGCCTATACTTGCTGCTCCAGCAAATATGGAAATTATTGACCATTTGGAGCATTTAGGAGCTATACCTAAATAAATATAGTATTATAGCGTTTATATAAAAAATGTAATAAATATAATTGCAACAACTAAGGAGGTCCAAAAATGAATAAAAAGGTTATTAGCTTATTATTAGCGAGTTCACTTCTGATTTCATTCCAATTCGTAAATTCTTCAGAGCCAGCCAGAGCTGCTGAAATGGGATGTGTAAATGTCGACAATCTTGTTGACGTTACACCTAACCACTGGGCTTATGATGCTGTAAAGCTTGTAACTCAGGAACTTTGTATTATGTCACCGAAAACACCAACAAGATTTATGGGTAATGATGTGACAACAAGATACGAAGTTGCAAATAGCTACTATAATGCAGCTAAAAAACTGGAATCACTTTCCGGTAAAGATTTAAAAGTTACAGAAAACAGAAGACAAGTTAATCTTAGTGATCTGGATGCCACTAATAAATCCAATGTAGACAGCATAGTTAACGAATACGGAATTATGCAGGCCATGCCAGGTAATAAGTTTATGGGTAATGAAAAAATGAGCCGTTATGAGCTTGCTTTTGAATTAAACAACTACCTTAATTTACTTGAGAAAAAAGTTGGTAAAACATCACTTGATCCAGTTAACAGGACAGAAGGATTTACTGATATTAAAGATGAGCACTGGGCAACCCCAGCTGTAAAAAATATCGTTAATAAATATCAGATTATGGTTGGTTATCCTGATAATTCATTCAGAGGTTATCAGACTTTAACCAGATATGAGCTTTCTGCAGTTCTGAGAAAATTTGCTGATTATGTCAATAAATACCTTATTCCAATGTCCGCTCCGACTGCAATGCCAACAATGGAACCAACCCCAATGCCTACAATGGAACCAACTCCTGAACCAACTGCAATGCCTAGTGTAGCTCCTGCGAAAAAACCAAGGAGTGCAGTTGATATAAAAGTTGGTGGTGATTATAAGTTTGCATATACTAATCCAGAAAAAACTGTAATGGGTAATTTATATGGCCCATCAGCACAATTGAACTTATGGTTTGGTTCATTTGGAATAGGAGCAAACGCTGATTATAATATCTATAGTAGTAATTTTGATACCTTTACTAAAATCCCTACTCTATCAAGATTGACTGCTGGTGGTGATCTTAACTGGATGATATTTGGTTCTGAAAGTGACGAAGATACATCTCTCGTACTTGGTGCAGGTTATGAGTATATGCAGTGGGCTGGCTCCGGTTATAATTACGGTAACCATGGTCCAAAAGGTAAATTAGGATTAGAAATTCCTCTTGGTGGTGTTTTAAGTCTGTTTGCCGAAGAACAGTTCCATTACTTTCCGCTTGCTAATGCAACCTTTATAAACAATATTACCTGGAAAAATGATGTATTTGTTGGTGTAACTATTCCAGCTTATACAGCACTTTCTCTGCAAATAGGTTATAAAGATACAAGATATTCTTTATCTGGTAAGAGTACTATCTTTGGGGATGTTGGTGCTTTAGCCAATGCTAGACTAAGATTCTAAATTATCAAAGATAAAGTAAATTAGACTTTAAACCGGCTGATGATATCAGCTGGTTTTTTTATTGGGTTTATATATAGAATGTTTTTCACTTTGAGTAATGCAATGGACTAAAGCCCATTGTTCAGCCAAGGCTGATTGTGAAATTCTTTTTCTATTTAGGAAAAATAAAAAAATAACTTATAAAATTTAATTGTCGGGGGGGCCCCCCG
>CAYRDV010000378.1:475-6221 GCA_964422885.1 uncultured Candidatus Sericytochromatia bacterium | reverse complement strand
ATGAAAATCTATATTATCCATTACTTTATTTAAATTTTCGGTTATTAGTTTATGTTCATTATCATTTATCCCAGAAGTCTCTTTAATTTGAAAAGTTGTATTATATGAAGAATCCTTTAAAAGGATATAAGCAAGGCTTAAATTTACTTTGGAAACAGAATTTTTTGTAAAAAATTCTCCTTCATATTTTATATTTAACTTTTCCTGCTCATCTTTTTCTTCTCCTGATTCTGCAAGCTTAAGAATATCTAAAAGATAACTGTAATCATTATTTTCACTCATACCCACTCCCACTTGGAAACTAATATATTTGTAATATATCATTTTTGCTGTAAAGTGTCAGGAAAAACCAACTAAAAAAATAATATACTTTAGCTTACTTTTTTATATTATTAATAATTTCAGGAACTATCGGTCTTAAAATGTATACCCATTAATTATCATAGTGTGGGTTGTAAGAGTTATTCATTTCTGGGATAATAAGTCAACGTATAGTCTTTTGAAATCCTAAGAGGTAATCTATGGTACAGCAAATTTTCATTGATGGAAAATATGTTTCCGCAAAATCTGAAAAAAACCTTGAAATTCGTAATCCTTCAACATTAGAGCTAATTGATTCTGTTTCAAATTGTGGTGAAGCAGATGTTAATGATGCCGTGATGGCCGCAAGGCGTGCCCAGAAAGAGTGGTGGCGAATTTCCGGTGTTGAAAAATCCGTTATGATGCACGAAATTGCCCGCAGACTAAGAGAAAATGAAAGAGAAATCTCTGTTCTTCTGACCAAAGAAACAGGTAAACCACTTATTGAATCAGTTGATTGTATTGACTGGGTTGCAGCTTGTTTTGATTACTATGCCGAAGTGGGACGTGCAAGTAGAGGTGTCTCCCTTCCACCAGTTGCTGCTCATCAGGTAAACTTCACAGTTAAGGAGCCATATGGAGTAGTTGCCTGTATTGCTCCTTTTAATTTCCCGTTATTACTTATGGCTTGGAAAGTAGCTCCTGCTTTGGTTGCCGGAAATACTGTAGTTTGCAAACCACCACATCAGAACCCTTTATCCAGTTTGCTTATGGCAAAAGTATTTGATAATCTGCCTTCTGGTGTAGTAAATTTTATTACGGGCGATGGACCGCTTACAGGGGAGTTATTGATCAATCACCCGGAAGTGGATGTTATTGCTTTTACCGGTTCTACAAATGTTGGCCGCCATGTTGCTCAAACAGCCGGACGTTATTTGAAAAAAATTAACCTTGAATTAGGTGGTATAGATCCCCTGCTTGTGTTTGAAGATGCCGATCTTGATGTTGCTGTCAGGGGGGCAGCCTGGGCAAGATTGCTTAATGCCGGGCAGGTTTGTACCTCAGCAAAAAGAATTTATGTTGTAGAAAAAATTGCCGAGGAATTTGAAAAAAGAATTGCTGATTATGTTTCTACCGTAAAAGTTGGTGATCCAATGAACAGCAATAATGATATCGGACCGATGATTTCCGCTGAGGCAGCTGAGTATGTTGAAAAACAGGTTACTATGGTGATTGAAGAAGGGGCAAAACTGGTTACCGGAGGAAAAAGGTATAACCCGGATGGTCTGAAAGGCCACTACTTCCAGCCTACAATCCTGACTAATGTTAAACATGGTGGCCTTGTTACTACTGAAGAAATCTTTGGTCCTGTTATTTCTATCATCAGGGCAAAAGACGCTGATGAAATGATCCAGATGGCTAACGATTCTAAATATGGCCTTGGTGCCACAGTCTATACCAAAAGCCTTGAGTATTCGATGAAAGCCATGGAAGAAATAAAAGCTGGTACATTTTGGGTAAATGATCCTCTATCTGATAATGATGCAGGGCCATTTGGCGGTATGAGATGGAGTGGCGTAGGCCGGGAGCTTGGTGAAGAAGGCCTTGATGCTTTTAGAGAACCAAAGCATGTTCATATTGATTATAAAATGGAAATAAAACCTTATTGGTTTCCTTATGCAGAAAGACCAATAGGTAATCATTAATAAAAAAATAGCCAAAATACTTAAGTATTTTGGCTATTTTTTTATTTACATATCATCACACATCATATCCATACCACCATGTCCGCCCATATCGTGGTCACCATGCATCATTTTTTTCATACCATCTTTATCTGACATCATTTTGTTGCCCATTATAACCATATGATGCATCTTCATTCCCATATCAATCATTTTTCCACCAGTCATCATTTTTTTCCCATCACTGGCGGTATTACCATCTTTTACCATTTTATTTCCCATACTCATCATCATATCAGCCACTTCAGCTGCCATTTTCATGGAGTTTTTAATATCAGCCATTACTTCTGGTGAATGTATTTTGTCCATGCTCATTTTTGAGTGCATTTTTTTCATTTTTTTATCGTGCATCATGTGCATAACCATATGCATGGTCGTTTGATGACCAATCATCATTCCCTGGCATATCATCTGACAACCCATCATCATTTTATCTGCATCTCCTGATGAATTTCCCTCTTTTACCATTTTATGACCCATATTAATCAGGTTATGAATACTTTCTCCATTCATTTTCACCATAGGATTCATAGCATGTGAATCCATTTTTTTCATACTCATTGATTTTTCCATTGCTTTGGTATCTTCAGCAAATACAGGGGAATTTGATATACCAATAATCAGGCATGAAATTACGGCTAATGATGCTAATTTTCTTTTCATTATAAAACCTCCATCAAATACTACTTAATAATTCTTAGGGTTCGAATACTATCACATTATTTGATAAAAATAAAGATAAATAAGTTATAAAACAAAAAAAACATTTACTTTATTATGCTATGCGTAATTAAATTATTGGATTTTATTTTTTAAGCTAAAATATTGATAATATCATAAATTATGATTAGCCACTTATGATATTTGCCCAGCACTAAAAAACAATTTGTTGTAAATTATCTATTTAAAGCAAATTTTTTGTAGAAAGATATTAAGTATGAAATTCAAAATTTTTCTAACATCTTTAATTTTTTGTATTTTTTGTTTTGCGGCAAATGCGCAGGAACCAAAAAATATCTTTTTTAATTATGGGGTATCTTCCGGTGATCCTTTAACTGACAGGGTAATTCTCTGGACCAGGGTAAACACAACTGAGACTTCTGCCAGTGTTTACTATGAAGTAGCAAGTGATCAGGCTTTTGACAAGGTTGTTAATTCTGGTAATGTAAAAACATCTCAGGATAAAGATTTTACAGTTAAAGTTGATGTTGAAAGATTAAAACCGGGGACATATTATTATTATAGATTTAAGTATAAAGATAGTTATAGCATTACTGGAAGAACAAAAACCCTTCCTGAGAATACATCAAAATTCAGAATTGCCGTTGTTTCATGCCAGAATTTTGGCGCAGGTTATTATACAGCCTACAAATATATTATTAAGGATAACCCTGATTTGATTGTCATGCTTGGTGATTTTATCTATGAATATGAAAGAGGTAAAGCTGAAAGTGTCAGGCCTGATAACTCAGGGTATGCCAAAGATTTAAAGACATATCGGGAAAAGTACAGATATTATCTTAGCGATCATTTACTTCAGGAAGCAATGAGCCAGTTTCCGATGGTTTCTATCTGGGATGATCATGAAGTGCAGAATAATTATTCAGGAGTCACTCTCAAAAAAACCAATCCACAAAAAATCAAAGATGCTTACCAGACATTTTTTGAATATATACCAATCAGGGAACTTGATGAAAAATTCAGAATTTATCGTAATTTTAAAGTAGGAAATCTTGTTGAGTTTTTTTTGATAGATGGGCGTCAGTACCGGGATGAAGATGTATGTGATCGAGGGCTTAATTTCGAGTGTACATCCAAAGCAAATATACCAGGAAGAACTTATTTAGGTCAGGAGCAGAAAAAATGGCTGATTGATGGCATTACCAGTTCTAAGGCAAAATGGAAATTTCTGGGAAATAATACAGTACTTATGGAACTAGCCTTTTTGGGAAATATGATAAATTTTGATCAATGGGATGGCTTTTATCCTGAAAAAGAAGAGTTTTTAAAAGCTTTAAAAGAGAATAATATAAAAAATACTATCGTTCTTACAGGGGATGCTCATACTTTTATGTATGGGAATGTATTATATAAAGGCGAAAAAGTTGCTACTGAGTTTGTTGATTCGGCAATAACTTCAGGCAGCTCAAAAACTTTAATGACATATAATTTACTGGTACCTATTTTTATAAATCATATGAACTATATAAATCCTTTTTACAGGGGATACATCCTGGCAGATTTCAGTACCAGAAACCTTGATGTTTATTTTGAAGCAATTTCCACAGTGGATAACCCTGATGGCGAAAGAATTCATTTAAATCATTTCAATATTAAAAGTGAAAGTAGTTTTAAAAAATAATTGCAAAAAAATATTTAACCACTGATAAAAACAACAGATGAATAGATATTTACACAGATTAAAATAAAAAATGTAATTAAAAAATTTCTTTAATTCTTAATCTGAGTTAATCTGTATCTTTATCTGAAATATCTGTGGTAAAAAATTAAAATATTAGTTCTAAAAAATAGTGAGCAGATTTCCGTGAAAATGAGCCCGTCCGAATTCATAACTTGTATTCCCAGGATAAGTATGGATTGTCAAATGAAAAGGTTCTTCTTTTGTAACATTTTTCTGTTCATTCTTATCCCTTAAAGATTCAAATTCAATAAAATAAATATCTTTTTTCAAAAATTCCGCCAATTCATTAAGTCGTGTTATTAATTTATGATATGATTCAACTGGAATCTGATATGTAGATACTGAACTATAAAAGACTACATCTGCATCAGAAACCAGAAGTTTATTTAAAAGTGTAACTAAATCCTGAGTATAGTCTGCCTGTAACAATGAAAGATTTAAATTATCTTTCATTTCTAGAAACAATGCTATAGCTTGCTCCAGACGCATATTTCGCTCAGGATTATCCCATAAGGTTGATTTTAAATTTAAGACATTTTCCTTCTCACTAAGATCAAGGGGAAACAAGTCCAGGCCAATTCTTCTGACGATATTCATTTTATTTTGGAAAAGGTTGCTTATTTTCGATATATCACCTGATTTACACTTAAGTAATGGTTCATACTTTTCTTCAAGAAAAATAGATTTATCATTAAAATATTCATAACTGTATAAATCCATTAGTAATATTAATCCAGCACTACAACCCAACTCAATCAGATTAACCTTTTCTTTATTAAGACTGAGTAAAGCCGGGTAAATTGCATTACACCTTGCAATTTCATTAGTCTGAAGTTTTGTACTCAGTACCCATTTCTGCAAATTTTCTTTTTGATTTTCCCATAGCTCGATTAAGGTATTTTTCATTTGGGATAAATCATTTGAAGTATAGGCTCCTCCATGAGTAAGAAAAAAGCTTTTTAACCGGTTAAAATCTGATGAGTTTTTTAAGGTATTATAATGAAAAAAGGCCATAATACTTAATATTACTTCGGCTATATTTGTAAAATCTCTTTTTTGTAAAAGCTCATCTGTAAAATCAATCACCTTTGCTTCATAAGCAAAAATATTGATCATATCATGATAGAGGAGCGATGACCCCAAACAGGTTTTAGCCTGTTTAAAAAAGGCATCTTTAATTGTCTCTTTTGTAAAATTCATTATTTTTTTTACCAGTAATATTAAAAGTAAGTGAGGTCACTTCGTTCAGTGAGGCCAGACAGCTAAAGCTGTCCTAGTG
>CAYRDV010000378.1:0-465 GCA_964422885.1 uncultured Candidatus Sericytochromatia bacterium | reverse complement strand
GGGCGGCCCCTGGGTGCCGTGCGCCCCCACGCCAAACGCGGGCCACGGCGGCCGCACGGCCGGCCCAGTAAGATAAAATAAATCATCTTTTCACCTCTTTACTTCTCCCTCACAGGCAATTTATTGCCGCCTCACAGGTAAGCTTGCTTACCGCCTCACTTCCTCCTCACTTTTTTGCCTTTTTAATTTTTCCCCAAAAAATAATATCTGCATTGGAGATAATAATATTATCCCGAAGAGTATCGTACTTATGGTTAAGAAAGTATTTGTAGCTAAAATCAAAGTGCTCATCTAATAACGTACCTAGTTCTTCCTGAGATAAAAAGGTATTTATTTTACCTTCTTCACCTGTTTCTTTAATATCCAGAAGATATGAATTTTCGCTGAGTTTTTCCCCTTTAGCAAACCTATAATCATCTGGGGTTCGGGTGCGAATAAATAAAAGGGTATTTTTATCTGCCACTC
>CAYRDV010000377.1:0-6344 GCA_964422885.1 uncultured Candidatus Sericytochromatia bacterium | reverse complement strand
AAGAGAACGCAAAGGATTTGTTACAAAAAATTACCCAGGCAAAATTTAAATGCCTGCCTGATTATATCAGTACACATCTTGAAGGACCACCACATAAAGCAATCTTTCAATGTCTTCTGAAAGTTCAGGAAAAAGAATATTATGGCACAGGCTCCTCAAAAAAAGAAGCTGAGCAGAATGCTGCCAAATTAGCACTAAAGGATTTTAAAGATGAAAAGCAACAATAGATATTTAGCCCCCTCATTACTTTCAGCAGATTTTTCCGATTTGAAAAATCAGGTAAAAATTGTTGAGGAAGCTGGAGCGCAATGGCTGCATTTTGATATTATGGATGGTCATTATGTACCTAATATTACCTTTGGACCGATGGTTCTGAAAGCATTAAGGCCACATTCAAAAATGTTTTTTGATACTCATTTAATGATCACCAACCCTGATAACTATCTTGAGGATTTTATCAAAGCAGGTTCTGATAATGTTACTGTACATTTTGAAACAACTGTTCATTTACATAGAACCCTATCTCATATAAAAAGCCTTGGGTGTAAGTCCGGACTATCGTTTAATCCTTCAACCCCAATTAATTATGAATTAATCGATCATGTAAAAGATCATCTTGATATGATTCTAATAATGACAGTTAATCCTGGATTTGGTGGTCAAAAATTTATTCATAGTATGGTAGAAAAAATCAAAAGATTAAATGACTATCTTAATGAAAAAAATTATAATCATATCCTGATTGAAGTTGATGGCGGGATTGACGTTAATACTGCTCCAATAGTGTTGGATGCTGGTGCAAATGCTCTGGTCGCAGGTTCCGCAGTTTTTGGCCAGAAGGATATTTCAGCTGCTACTAAAGCGCTTTTGTGTATGTTCTAAAATCTAGCTGTCATTTCTGATAGCATCTGCTATTTCCCTATATTCACTACTAAAAAGATTAGCCGAACTTTTGAACTGGTCAAGAGCCATAAGCCTTGCTGTTTTTGTATCATAGCTGTTTAATAACATCTGGGTACCAATTTCTTTAAATTCACTGGTAAATATATTTGCTTCACGTTTAAAACTATCCAGACATGACATTCTGACAGCAATGGAATCATTACTGTTAAGCAGAAGTTTTTTACCAATATCTGCATAATCACTGGTAAATAAATTTGCTTCACGCTTCAGGCTTCTTAACTCATTAAATCTTTCTGTTAAGCTGTCTGTGCTTGCTTCCAGAACAGGGGTAGCATGCTCAACATAATCAGAATTAAACCAGTGCTGAGCCTGTTTTTGCCTTCTTAATTCATCCATCTGATCAGAAATTTTGTTATCACCATAGGTAACCAGTCTTTCCATAATATAATGAGCTCTGGGTTCAAAATAAGCACCTTGCTCATAAGCATCTTGTAAAAATGCCTTTTCGTCACGTGTTACAGTATTATCATCTTTAAGAGCATACTTTTCGATATTTCTTGCCTCATAAAGAGCGACATAGCCATCTGCTATTGCATTTCTTACTACTGATCTCAGATTATCAAGTCCCATATTATTTTCCTTTAAACTTAATTTAACTTTTATTTAATTATAGCATAAACTTTTCTTTTCTTGCTCTTAACTTATAAAAAAATTAAAAAATTTTTAATTAAATCCTGAAATATCCAAAAAACAAAAAAGACTAATAACAAAAATTTACATTTTTCTTGATCTGAAATACACTAATTTTCTAATTTTTTGAATACCCTTTATAAATGTAATGGAAAAATTGTAAAGGGTTTTAGTTTTGAAAATAAGATTATTATTAGTAACTGGTTTTGCAATAGCAATATTATCAGGCTGTTCTGAAAACAATCCGGCTCTTTCTCCTATCTCCACTGAAATAAAATTAAATAATAGCGGGTTCAAAAATGTTGGATTTCAAAAATTTATTCAAAAATATAAATTAGATAAAAATTCTGCAAATAATATTGGGACCTACGTTTCATATTACAGTAAACAAAATAATATAGATCCCAAACTGGTTTTAGCTGTTATAGCAAGAGAATCATCTTTTAGAACAAATGCTGTTTCCTCTGCTGGTGCAATGGGCCTTGGTCAGTTAATGAAACCAACCGCAAAAGAAATGGGAGTTGTCAACGCTTTTGATCCACAGGAAAATGTCAAAGGAACAACCAGATACCTGAGCTGGCTTTTAAAAAGGACTAAAGGTAATCTGGAGAAGGCATTGGCTTCTTACAATATGGGCCCTGCTGCGGTTGAAAGTGTACTTGCTTCCGGGGGGCAACTTCCATCAGGTGTGAAAAGATATGTTTCCGATATAAAAAATTTGTATAAAAAAGTTTAATGACAAATATTTGGTGATAATAAATACAGCTATCCATAGGCTTTTTATTTAAAAATATTAGAGATTAAATATAATAATTCATTAGTTAATGTATGTTAAAACAACAAAAAGTCTTAGTTTTTTTACTACCATTTTTTCTGACAGGATGTCTCGGACGCACCATTATATATGAACCTGGCTTTCCCCAAAAAGAGGTTAAGCCAGCAATATCAAAGTCACAAACTTTTAGAGACAGCTATAAGAGTTTTATCCTTAAACATAATCCAAAACTAGATCCTGCTAAAGCTGAAAATATTGTTATATATGTATCTGAATCAAGTCTGGAAAATGATGTTGATCCTAAGTTGGTTCTTGCTTTAATGGCAAGAGAATCAAGTTTCAGAGCAGATGTTGTTTCCCCCAGTGGTGCAATCGGGCTTGGTCAGCTAAAAGAATTAACTGCTAAAGATATGGGGATTGAAGATCCTTATGATCCAAGAGAAAATTCAAGAGCAACTGTAAAATATCTAAGCTGGCTTTTAAAAAAAAGTAAAGGTTCAGAAGATATTGCCCTAGCTTCCTACAAAATGGGACCGGGAACAGTAGATAATTTAATTAGTTCTGGTACAGATTTTCCTGAACAGACTATTAAATATATTTCTGATATAAAACGTTTTAGAGAAACAATTGTAGATTAGTACTTACGCTTAATTTAATATCATTGCTTATAATCTCTGAATATATTACATGGTAAAATAATAATTAAGATTAAATTTACCTGTAGAGGCTATCTTTGAAAGAGTTAGTTGTTAAGACAATATTCTTTAGTTCTCCTGAAGAAAGAAACTTAGAAGTTTTCATAGTGGAATTTCTGGATATTTGTGCTAAATATGACCTGAACTTTCGGGAAATCTGCAATCTGTTTGAAAAAATTCTTTCTTTACCACCTGAAGAAACCTAAAGAAGTGAGGCCACTTCGTTCAGTGAGACCAGACAGCTAAAGCTGTCTTAGTGAGGAAGAAGTGAAAAGAAGAATTTCTTCTCTCTTTATCACCCTTCACTATCTTACTTCTCCCTCACAGGCAAGCTTGCTTGCTGCCTCACAGGTAAACTTGTTTACCGCCTCACTTCCTCCTCACTTTAAAACAATGTAAAATATAGAATGTTTGCAAACTATTTCCGTATACATTAGGAGGAATAAAAATGACCACTGAAATTTCATCAAAACCTATAGAACATGATCTTTTTATAAATGGAAAATTTGAAAAATCTGCCTCAGGTAAGACATTTGAAGTTATTAATCCTGCTACAGGAGAGGTTCTGGCAAATGTTCAGGAAGGTGATAAGGAAGATATTGACCGAGCTGTTAAAGCTGCCAGAAAAGCCGCCAATGCATGGGCAGAAGTTCCTGCTGCTGGTCGTTCCATAATGCTCTCCAAAGTTGCTGATTTACTTGAAGCAAGAAAAGATGAATTTGCTAAGTTTGATACTTTAAATACTGGAAAACCAATTGTTGAAAGTACATTTGTAGATATACCGATGTCAATAGACTGTTTCCGATTTTACAGTGCCGCAGCCAGAATGCAGAGAGGTGAGACTATACCTGTTCCCAGTGGTCATTTAACTTATACTTTAAAAGAGCCTGTAGGCGTTGTAGGCCAAATAATTCCCTGGAATTTTCCGACTTTAATGGCTGCCTGGAAACTAGCTCCCGCTTTGGCTGCTGGTAATACAGTTGTTTTAAAACCGGCAGAGCAAACACCTCTGACTGCTTTGAAACTTGCAGAAATTTTTCAGGAAGCAGGTTTTCCTGAAGGTGTTGTGAATATAGTTCCTGGCTATGGAGAATCAGCTGGTGCAGCGCTGGTTAATCATCCTGATGTAGATAAAATTGCTTTTACCGGTGAGACAAAAACAGGCAGACTGATTATGGAAACAGCTTCAAAAAGTTTGAAGAGGTTATCACTTGAGCTTGGTGGTAAAGCACCAAATATTGTTTTTGAAGATGCCGATCTGGATAATGCTGTAAAAGGTTCATTATTTGCTGTATATCTTAATCAGGGTCAGGCATGTGTTTCCGGCTCAAGATTATATGTTCAGGAAAGCATCTATGATGAGTTTATGGCAAAGCTTATTGATGGAGCAAAGAAAATCAGAATCGGAAATCCGCTGGAAATGACAACTCAGATCGGTGCTCTTACTTCCCGTGAACAATATGATAAGGTAAATGGTTATATCAATATCGCCAGAGAAGAAGGGGCAAAACTTCTGGTTGGTGGTGATAAACCAAATGGGGATCTTAGCAAAGGTTTCTTCATTAACCCAACCATTTTTGAAGTTAACAACAATATGAGAACAGCCCAGGAAGAAATCTTTGGACCAGTACTTGCCGTAATAAAATTCAAAGATGTAGAAGATGTAATTGCCAAAGCTAATGATAATGTTTACGGACTTGCTGCTGCTTTATGGACCAAAAATATTACAACAGCTCATACTGTTGCCAGAAAAATTAAAGCAGGAACTATCTGGATTAATACCTATAATTTCTTATTTAATGAAGTTCCTTTTGGTGGCTTTAAGCAGAGTGGAATTGGCAGAGAATTGGGTCTTCAGGCTCTTGATCTATATTCAGAAACAAAGAGTGTGGTTGTAGATCTGGGACAAAATCCAAACTGGTATGGTTTATAATTATAGTTAGTAAAGCAAGGGGCTTAAGCCCCTTGCTAAATTAGATATATTTTAGGTCTTGAAAATGAGTGTAAGTTTAACCCAAATTTTAGTTCAACAAGGTTATTTAACAACTGAGCAGTATAATTATGCTTATCAGATACAGCAGAGCCAGCCTGTAGAGTTACGGCAGCCTTTGGCTCAGGTATATCTGGAGCAGGGTTTTCTCGGAGTAGAGCATATTGAATACTGCCTGAAAATTCGCCAGCAATACATCATGCAGGGTGTAGAGCCTGATTATGAACAATATCCTACACTGGAGCAACCAGCATTTCAGGAAGAACAACCTTATCAGGAACCTGTCGCTGGTGGGATGGTAAATTGTAAAGTATGCCTATCAGAATGCCAGAGTAGTTGGGCAGTTTGCCCTTTCTGCGGAAATAATATGCGATAATCAAACTACTTAGAAGCTTTGCTTCTAAGTAGTTTGATTAAAAACAAAAGCATTGAAGGGCTTAATCTTTTTAGTATATTTAATATTTTTGCCATTAATCCAGGATAAATATAAACTTTATCCTTTTTAATTGCTTTAATAAGCTTTTTTGCTACAAAAACAGGTTCACCAATTAAAAAGTCAGGAACTAACTTAATTTCTGAATAACCAAATTGTTCTGCATGAATAATCTTTGTTCTTACAAATGAAGGGTACATGTTAGTAACTTTTATTCCCTGATTTGAAACATCGTTATAAATAGCTTCACCAAAACCTGAAAGGGCAAATTTTGAAGTTGAATAAGGAACTAACGCACCTGTACCAATAAAACCAGTAATAGAAACAATGTTTACAATATGCCCTGCTTTCCTTTCAATCATTAATGGCAAAAATTTTTTGGTTAATCTCATTGGCGCCATAATATTCACATTCATCACTCTTTCCCACTTTTCATCAGGTATATTGACAAAGCTTCCCACAACAGCAGTCCCTGCATTATTAATTAAAATATCTATATATGAAGTTAGATTCAGACATTTTTTAAATACTTCCTGACAACCAGCTTCAGTTTCCAGATTAGCTGTAAAATAGCCAAGGATTTTTCCCTTAGTGTGCAAAATAGAATTTGCAGCTACTTCTAGCTTTTCATAATCAAGATCGGTAAGTATTAACTGGCATCCTTCATTTAATAAAGCAGAAGCTATTTCCTGTCCTAAACCACCTGCGGCACCAGTCAGTAAAACAATTTTATTCCTTAATTCCGTCATAATCCATTTATAAAAAAATTATCATCCGATAAATTATAGTCCTAAAAGTTTTTATTATAATTGGTTATGCTAAAATTTTTAATAATACTTCTTCTTAAGATTAAAATTA
>CAYRDV010000376.1:0-6352 GCA_964422885.1 uncultured Candidatus Sericytochromatia bacterium | reverse complement strand
TAGCTCAATAATTAGCAATATAGAGACCTTATTAATAGCAAATAAATTAAAAAGCAAATTTTCTGAGATAAAAATCATTTGTAGTGAGAATTTTACAGATTTATATAAAAATAATTCTTATGAAGTCCTTACTTTTAATAAAGATGAACTGGTTAATCAAGATTATTTACTGGAATTTATGAAAAAAATTCAGGGTTATCAGGCTGATTTACTAATAGATACCTCAAATGAAAAGAATAAGCACTCTCGGATATTTTTTGAATTAATTAAAGCAGATAAAAAGATTAAATTGCCTAAAAATGAAAATTTGTTGAATGAATTATTCCAATACAGCGGCCCTCAGAATAAATTTGCAATAAATATCAGTACAGAGGCAAAAAAGCTTGCCGATAATTTTTTTACTGAGCATCAACTAACTGATAAAGAAGTTATAGGTGTATTTATTGAAGAAGGGGTTAGGATTCTCCCAAGCACCCGGTGTATAGCAGAAGAATTATACAATAAATATAATAAAAATATTTTACTTTTTAATAATTATAATTCTTCTGAAAATACTTCATTTTTAACAATAAATATTAATAATTATAATAATGAGACTTTTTTAAGTTTATTAAAAAACTGTTCGTTTGTAATAACGGACAATATACTTTCAATTGGTCTTTTATCTTCATTAGGCCTAAAGCATTGTATTATTAACCGTTTCCAGTTAGCAGAAATAGCTGCCCCAACAGAGTTTACAACTTTTATACCGGATGATATTGCAGAAGAAAATACAAATGAAATAATTAATAAAATTTTTAGCAAAAAAATGTTCAGGCCATATCTAATTCTAGATAAAAAACATTTAAAAGATAAAACCTGGGTAAAAATAAAATCTGAGCTTAATTATTTTGTTGATTTCAGTACTTTAAACTGATTATCTTTTATTTCGAGTACCTGAACCGGGCCACCATAAAATTTTGACATTCCAACATCAATTCTCCAGACATGTCCGTCACACGCTGAATTAATACCTTGAGTCTGCACTGTATGACCAACAACCATATATCGTGCTGGAATATTTCTAAGAGCTTCATCTAAAGCAGAACAGGCATTTTTATCAGTATTATCTGAATAAAGGCGACTCCATACCGGACTATCTTCTCTGCCAACAATAGCCGGGAAATTTGGATTTTGACCAGTCATCCACTGCTGCACGTCATGATTAATTTTTTCCAGTCCGTATTTTACATACTGAGGTAAAATTCCTCCATGTACAAAAATGACATTACCTACTACTACAATAGTATTTCTTTTTCCCAAAATCCTGGCATATGAGCCTCCTGGAGCAAAGGCAGCGACACGGGGACGTTGGATTACAGGGTATTTAATTAAAAAAGGTTGTTCAAGATTTTGCCCGGGTAATTTTGAAAAGTCTTCAAACCCTTCTTTTGTGACATAACGTAAGTCCTGGGCAACATTCATGATTTCATGGTTTCCATTTAATACATGAATAGCTCCTCCGGCATTTTTTGCTTCTATTGCCAGGTTTTCCAGTAAATCTGTTATCTCTTTTTCTCCATCTCCCCGATCTAACTGGTCTCCTGTCTGAACAACAACGGTTTTTCCACCAACCCAATGATTGGTACTATTTATTACTCCGGCTAATTTTAAAGCAGAAACAGCTGCATGAAAATCACCATGCAGATCTCCTATGGCAATTATTCTTTCAGCTTTTTTATAGCGTGTAGGAATATCCGATACATTATTTTTTACTATGGGTTCGGATAATGTCTTGGCAATATAAGTATCATTATTTCCTTCAGAACTACAGGCAGCCAAAACAGAAAACCCTAATATAGTCAAAGAAAATAAAGGTGTAAAGATATTTTTTAAATTCATAGATGCCCCCTGAAAAACAACAAATTCCGGTAAATAATCCGGGACTTATTATTTAATTAAAATTACTTGGAAAGAGCGATCTGATTTAAAACCTGATCAACTGTATTAAACCAATCCTGCCAGGAAGTACCTTTTGTAATTGATTTTTTCATATTTTTTCTCCATTATTAATCTCTACGCATAAATAGGATTTTCGGTTTTTAATTCGAAATCTTTCTTAATGTTGCTCTAATTACTATTTAATTTTGGGTAAAGGTTTAATATATTTCTTAAAAAATGTCCATATTATTTCCTTAGCATCTATATCATAAGAAGTTTTTCCAACAAATCTTTCCTGTAAAAGATATTCAAATGCGCCAGGCCATGAGTGACCACCATTTTGGATTTTATAAAGAAGGACTTCAATATTACCTGGACAATTTAAAGCTTCCTTTTTAAAAACTTTTGTCCCATCATTACTTATATCAGCTTCCTGAGTGTATTTTCCATGCTCATTGCAACCATTTTCTTTTGACCAGAAGGTAAAAGTTTCCTCAGAAGACAATACATTACCCCGCTTGGGAAATCCCCAGCCAATGCCTCCACCATTCCAAGGCATGACAGGATCATTCTCACCATTAATCATCAGAAGTGGTAGCTTTTTGTCTAAAGTAAAATTTTTAAGTTCATGTGGAAGATTTCCAGCGACTGTAGCTATCGCTCTAATTTTTCCCGGGATTTCAAAAGCCAGCCGAAAAGCCATTAGTGACCCGTTAGAAATACCTGTAATAAATACTGAATTAGAATCTATGTTAAATTCCTTCTGTAAATTACTAATAATATCGGAAATAAACATTACATCATTAATATTATTTAGATGAGCATAAGAATCAATATTTTTTCTACCATCATTCCAGTTTCCCCGGACACCATCAGGAAAAACAGCAATAAACCGGTTTTTATCCGCAACAGAGTGTAGTTTTATATAATTGCTCATTCTTTTACCTGAGCTTCCTCCACCGTGTAAAACAATAACCACAGGCAGATGTTCATTTAAACTAAAACTTTGAGGAAGGTAAATTCTATATATTCTTTTTAAATTATTAGAAAGAATAGTTTTATAACTATATTGGGCATAAGCAGGTAGGGAATAAAAGACCAAAAATAATAGAAATATTATCCGAAAATTCAAAGGAAACACCTACTGTTGATAGTGATTATATAAAATTGAAAAAAGAAAAAAGGAACGAATCGATTTGGGATTTTAAAAAACTTTGTAATATAAATTATATCCAAAACCGGATCTAAACTGCCAAGAAATTTCATGTAAAGTATTGTAAAGTTTACTCAGAAAAACGCAGTTCAAAATTATTAAAAAATAACTGATCCGAATTTTGTCCTTCATAATAAAGGCTTAAAAACAGCTCTTCCTTTTCATCTTTAATTTCAAACCGGGAAATTAATTTCCCGTGGTTATGTACCTTTTTGCTAAATATGACATTATCCCTGGTTTTTAAGGTTAAGATATATGGAGATTGAGAAGCCGTAATATTTAAATAGAACTTATAAAAACCAGGTTTTAGAATAAATTCTGGGGTAGAAAAAATAAACCCAGCTTGTTCCACTAAAAAAATACCATTTTCTAAAATTTTTGTATGGAAATTTATTTTTCGATGAAAAATACAGCCAATAAGAGCTGGTTTACTATAATCTAATTCTGTTTTTTCATAATCAATTTTATATTTAAAATCTTCATTTGTTTTTTTCAGGCTGATTATAGCAACAGCATTTGCCCAGGGCCAGGGTAAGCCAAACTCGACCTCATTTAAGGAATCCGATTTTGCTTCCTGCCATTCCTGAAAGGGGTTTGAGCCTGATATCTCCATACCTGTCTTTTTTAGAACGGTTACTTCGATTGCCTGCTCAGGAATTTTATACTTAGTAGTTAATAAATTTAGATATTCATAACTAAACTGAATATACCATCCGCCAGCAGTAAGTTTACCAAAAGGAACAGTAATCAGAGCTTCACCGCCAGCTTCCAGCAAATCATAAATTTTCACAATGGCTTTAAGGGGTCCTTCTTTATCTCCAGACTCATTAGATTCACCTTCAGGCAATTTCTGACCAACATGCTCAACAGTTGAAATACAGAGAATCGCACTATACTTTTCATTTGCCGGGATATCCATTAAATCGGTATTTTCTACACCAGGAGCAATTTCATATTTATCAATAACTTTCCTTTTATCAATGGAAAAAAAAGAACTAAGAATATTTTCATAATTACTCAGGACATTACCTATCTCAACCATTCTGGATTTATCTTTTAATTCTGCTAAGAAGTCAAAGCCGATAGGAACCTCTACAGCTCTTTCAGCAAGGTTATTATAGCTGATCCTGTTATAAGGTAAACTCTTACCTTTAAAGATAAAATACCTATCCCAATTTTTTTTTGTTTCTGCCATTTTTTATTATTTTCTGGAATAAATTATATAGCGGTAATTATCTTTGTTTTCAATACTTTTTATTTCCCATTCATCCAGATTAATTTTTGGAAAAAAGACATCACAGGTGTATTCATTATCAAGTTCAGTAGCGTAAATTTCTTTAACATAAGGCATAAACTCACGGTAAATGTCGTATCCACCTATTACCCAGGCTTCATTAAATTGTTCGAGAACCTCTGAAATATTATTACAGAGAATACAATTTTCATAATCAAGTTTTTTCAAAGTTCTGCTTAAAACAACATTTTTTCTGTTTGGCAGTGGTTTACCTAACCTGTTAATAATACTTTTAAAGGTTTTTGAGCCCATGATTACTGTTTGACCAGCTGTTAAAGCCTTAAATCTTTTCATATCTTCAGGTATATGCCAGGGTATTGCCATTTCATACCCGATACCAAGCTTTTTATCATATGCTACCAGTATTTTATAATCCTTTTCCATTATGTTTTTTCCAATTTAATAAATCCCCTCATGTATTTTATCAATGATTGCCATGAAAACTACAAGAATATATAATTCGGAAAAATACAAGTTTAATAAAGGTTCTAAATAATGGGAAGTACTGAAACAAAGGAATTACCTGAATTTGATCTGTTATGGGATTATAATAAACCAGCAGAAACAGAAGTAAAATTTTTAGAATTACTAACTTTGGCAAAAAGTTGTAATAATTTGTCATATTATTTGCAATTACTTACCCAAATAGCCAGAACACAATCTCTTCAGGCAAAATTTACGGAAGCACATAAAATACTTGATGAGGTTGAAAGCAGCCTGGAAACAACACCGATAAAACTTGTAGAAATACGCTATTTACTGGAAAGGGGCAGGACATTTAACTCAGCAAAACAGGCTGAGAAAGCAAGACCATTATTTATCAAAGCCTGGGAATCCGCTCTTGAATCAGCAGAAGAAAATTATGCAATAGATGCAGCTCATATGATGGGTATAATCACCTCCTCTGAAGAACAACTTATCTGGAATGAAAAAGCAATCAGTCTTGCCAGAAAATCTGAAAATCCCAAAGCAAAAAAATGGCTGGGCTCTCTAAACAACAATGTAGCCTGGACTTATCATGATAAAAAAGAATATCAAAAGGCCCTGGAATATTTTACAGAAAATGTTCAATGGCATGAAGAAAGAAAAACAGGGCAGGGTTTAATAATTGCAAAATGGTCTGTTGCCCGAACATTACGTTCATTAAACAAAATAGATGATGCCTTGGAAATTCACCTTAATTTATTAAAAGAAATAGAAGAAAAAAAACTTGAGCAGGATGGCTATATTTTTGAAGAATTAGGGGAATGTTATTTACTAAAAAATGAAAATTCAGAAGCAAAAAAATACTTTGCTTCTGCTTATAAATTACTTTCACAGGATATATGGTTAAAACAGGATGAGCCCGACAGGCTAGAACGCCTGAATAAACTTGGTAGTAATTAATATTTAAAATTTTAAATATTAATTACTTCTTTATAGAGAATAACGCAAAATCACCATAAGTGTCCTGAGTAAAACGGATAATTCTACCAGTAAGCGCATAATTATCGTTTGAATCTCTGAATCCTGAATTAAATTGCAAACGATATACAGTTGTTCCGGTATCCTCTTTTTTTATCAGATTTTCAGGAATAGTCATAACTGTTTCTGTCTCACTGAGCCAGCTAAAACTTACGCCAGCACTTGTTGAATTAATAATCGTAGAGTGATTATTATCTTTGGTTATTTTTTGCGAAACAATCCTAATCGCCTCTTCTACATCTTTTTTATTAATATTCTCATTAAATTTCATTCTTATTTCCAGAGTTTTTGCATCTATATTACTTAAAGCAACATGTTCACCGGAAAGAGGAGGAATATTAAAATCTGTCATCTGTTCCGGAGATAAACCAGTACTTTTCACGATATTATTATTTATATCAAGGAAAGAAACTTCTGGCTCATCCTGAATTGCATAAGCTTTATTGCCATTGCTGGTACCA
>CAYRDV010000375.1:0-6363 GCA_964422885.1 uncultured Candidatus Sericytochromatia bacterium | reverse complement strand
TGGGGCAGTTGAATTACCTTGATTCAAGGATAAAAAGCCAAAAAAGGATTTATTACCCCATGAAATTGCCTTTAATGAATTTACCGAATTAGAAAAATTTAAACTGATTACAGAATCAGATTTGAAAATGTTTTATTTCCAGTTATCAGAGATTATTAGAAGATATTTAAAAAACAGGTTTCATATTTTTGCCCTGGAAAAAGTTTCTGAAGACTTGAAAAAAGATATCTCTGAATGTTATGAAATTTCAGATGAAACAAAAATATTCTTAAATTCATTTCTGGAAATTACTGATTTTTTTAAATATACTGATGCAAATTCATCGGCAGCTTTGGCAAAGGATTTATTTACAAAATCACGGGATTTTGTAATTCAAACAAAAAAAATTCCTGAAAGTGAAGAAAAGAAAAAATAAATATGCTGACAGGTTTTAGATTTGCTGAGCCATTTATTCTGATTTTATTATTTTTAATTCCTGTTTTTTTCTGGTATGAAAAAAAAATAAAAAGATATGCCAGCATAAAATTTTCTTCAATAAAAACAATAAAAATTGCTCAGGAAGGTAATATTTTTAATTTCAGATTTTTTTTATTACTTTTACGCTTTCTAGCCATTACTTTTCTTATACTCAGCTTATCCAGACCGCAGCTTGGAAGGGCAAATTCAGAGGTCTTAACAGAAGGAATTAGTATTATTCTAAATATTGATACCTCAGGAAGTATGAGGGCTGTAGATATGGAAGTTAATGATGAAACTGTTACCAGACTTGATGCTGTTAAAAATGTTGTCAAAGATTTTTTAAAAAAAAGAATAAATGATCCTATTGGGCTTGTTGTTTTTGGTACTGAAGCCTATACTCAATGTCCTTTAACTTTGGATTATAATATACTCACTGATTTTTTGGGCAACCTTGAAATAGGTATAGCAGGAGAACAGACTGCTATCGGTAATTCTATCGGATTGTCCGTAAACCGTTTGAAAGAATCAAAATCAAAATCAAAAATTATTATTTTATTAACTGATGGTTCTAATACTGCCGGAAAACTTCAGCCAGATAAAGCTGCTGAAATCGCCTCTAAGTATGGAATAAAAGTTTATACAATTGGTGTTGGTTCTTCAGGACAGGCACGTTTTATCCAGAACACTTTCCTTGGACCACAGGCATATTATGCTCAGGCAGATCTTGATGAACAAACTTTAAAAATGATTGCCGAAAAAACAGGTGGAAAGTATTACAGAGCAAAAAATACCGAAGAACTGACAAAGATTTATGAAGATATAAATAAATTGGAAAAAAGTGATGTAAAAGTAAAAAAATATATGGAATATAAGGAACTATTTTATTTATTTTTAATTCCTGCTTTAATTTCCTTAATACTTGAGATCCTTCTCTCAAATACAAGGTTTATACGTTTGCCTTAAATCAGGAAAAAGGTTTGCCATAAACAAAACCAACCATAGAATATCTTGTACCTTTTTTTACCATTTCAACACTATGAGCCTGGGTAGAAGAAAAAATCATAAGAGTTCCTCTTGATTGAGTAATTTTGCTGAGTTCAGAATCTGATGGCATAAATAGAAGTTTTCCTCCTTCATAATCGGTTGCTTCGGATAAAAAAAGGCTAATACTTAGGCGTGCTGTCCGGTAAGCATTGGGTATAATATCCGAATGCCATTTAAAGTCGCACCCTTCTTTATATTCAATAATTTGTAAACTTGAAAGATAAGAAATATTGTATTTAAAATATTTCAGATTTACTTTTTTAATAACTTTTGAAACCCGATCTGTAATCCATTTATTTTCAGAGCTATTTTCAAAGGGATGAATTTTTGAATTTGTCATATCAGGAGTTGTATATCCTGACTCATTACGGCTTACTTCCTGAGATGTACATTGCCTGCCATTTTTAAAAACACTGATGATTTTATCACATTCTTCAGCGGTAAATAGTTTTTCACAAAATACCTGTTTGTATACACTATTTTCTATGTTTTCAGAAAGAAATAAATTATACACCTTATGATCTATTTTTATCTCAGGCACTTTTAGTTTTATCCTCAATTATATTAAAATTATTGAAATCATAATATTTAATTTCTAGTAAATATAAGGTTTTTACGTTTTCCAAAAAAGAATAAAAGCGGTAGATGTAATCTTTTTCCCCAGGAATATTCATTATGCATACCTCCTTTGTCTTCAAAATAGGCAAGATTATAACCATCATGAAAACCACGCTCAAGCAGTTTTTTTCTCATAAATCTTATACTCATAATATTCATATTACGATCTATTCCCCGGTAATATCCTTCTTTTGTGCCCATATCGATCCAAATATTAAGAGTATTGCTTATTTGATCTACATGCTTAAAAGGAATGCCATTTCCCCACCATAAGGATGGTGAAATCATCCCAACCATCGAAAAAATATGCGGGCAATATAAACCGAGATAAAAAGAGATCAGTCCACCAAGTGATGAACCTATCACTGAGGTATTATTTCGATCACTAAGTGTTCTGAAATTATTGTCAATAAAAGGTTTTAATTCTTCTGTAATAAATTTTGCATAAAGATTACCTCCTCCACCTTGAAAACCATGTCTTGTTCTCATTTGTGTCCAGGTATATTCATAATCTCTTCCTGGTGTATTATGAATTCCAACCACGATTATTTCATCCATCAGGTTATTATTAGTGAGTTTGTCTATAGTATGATCGACATGCCAGGGAACACCACCAAAAGAAATGGAAGGATAAAATAAATTATTCCCATCATGCATATAAACTACAGGATAATGTTTTCTGTGATTATGTTTGTAAGTTGGGGGTAAATATATATCAATATTACGGTCATTTTTGAGAAAATTGGAAAAATAATGTTGTCTGCTGATAAAACCTTTGTGATAATGCCTTGGTGATACTTTGTGAAAAATTTTATTGTTTAAGCTTAGCTTTTTAACTCTTAAACCTGTCGTTTGGAAAATAGTATGTACCATAAAAAAATATATCTAAGTAACGCGCCCGGAGGGATTTGAACCCCCGACCTACTGATTCGTAGTCAGTTGCTCTATCCGCTGAGCTACGAGCGCAACCTAAAAAACGAAATTATCAGCGGAGAGGGTGGGATTTGAACCCACGGTACAGGTTTAAGCCCGCACAACTTCTTAGCAGGAAGCCGCTTTCGACCACTCAGCCACCTCTCCAAGCGTGAAAAAGCATGTTTAAGTATTGTACCTCTAAGGTGTAAATATGTCAATCTAAGACTTAATAAAGCTGTAGAGAGGTTTGGCAGAATAAAAAAACTAAGCATCAATAAATTTATAATTTTATTAAAAGGGATTCTGAAATAATTCTTTATAATAATCGCTTTTGGATATGATTTAACTCTTAATTATGTTTTGTTTAACCCTGATATACTATATAACCAGATGAAATATGGAGAAAATAATTAATGAAAAATCTTTTTAGATCAGTAATTATAATGCTGACATTGTTTATTTTAATTATCCTTGTATCATGTCAGGTTAAACTGGCAGATAATATTACTTTACCATCTTCAACACCTATACCAACTCCGACTCCCTCAAATTTAAATACTTCTCCTGTAATTATTGATTCTTTGGGACAGGTAGAGTTTAGAAAAATACTTAATGGTGACAAAAGTAATATAAGAAATTATGATGTAAGAGTAGCAGAAAATGAAGGGGCTTTTCAGAAATTATGGGATGATCATACTGGAAGCCAAACAAACCCGCTATTTTTACCTAAAGTTGATTTTCAATTAAAAAATGTAGTTGCTATTTTTCTTGGTGACAGACCTACTACAGGTTATGATGTAAACATCAAAAAAATTGATGAGACTAAAGATAAAATAATTGTATATCTTGAAGAAATTAAACCATTACCTGGTGAAGAAGTAAAAGCCGATATTACTCAACCATTTTTAATTATTGAAATAAAAAAATCTAATAAAATAATTGATTTTGAAAATTCTTTAATTAGTAAATCAAAAGTAGAAGATGTAAACTTTCAAAGTTTAGAATTGGGTTCTGATAGTAGCATAAATTTATTTTCGAAAAAACTTGCCAAAAATGAAAAAGAGTTTTCAAGTCTTTACCAGGAACATATTTTAAACAAAAAAGAAATTAATTCATCTGTTTTCCCTTTTATTGATTTTAAAAAAAATATGGTAGCAGGGGTTTTTCTTGGGGAACGATCATCAACAGGATATTCAATAGAAATTAAGAGTGTGGTAAAAACAGATTCTCAGATTATAATTACAGCCAGGGAAACACCACCATCATCACTTAACAATATAATCTCAATTGTTACCACTCCATATCATATGATTACTTTACCACAAAGCGATTTACCGGTTAAATTTGATATTGATATTATTGTTCCAATTGATGAAAAAGTAGCTGGGAATGAGGCTCCTTCAATAAATAAAAATAAGGAAATTATTCTCAAGCCTTTGGTTAGTGGAGATAGTAGTAATATTTCAATTTCTCAGTATAAATTAATAAAAAATAGAGAAGACTATAAAAACTTATGGGCAGAACATACAAATAGTAAAGATTCTATCCCTCCTGATGTAAACTTTGATAAAAATAGTTTAATTGCTATTTTTATCGGTAAAAAAGAAACTTCTGGCTATAATGTAAACATTAATAGTGCAATTGAAACGGAAGAAGATTTAAAAGTATTTGTGGAAATTATTAAAGATAAAAATAACAATCTAAATGTTTCTACCAGCCCTTTTGAATTAGTATTGATACCAAAAACAAATAAACCAGCATCTTTTATTATTAATAATCTGGTAAAAGAATAATTTACAAAAGTTCTTATTAGCAATGAAATACTAAAATTTATGTTCCAGAGTGTAAAAGGCTTTGAAGGAGAGCTTTCTATCCTATTTTAGGACTGTCAGAAACTACTTTAAGGAAATTATTTAATTTATTAAAACAAACCCAGGTCATACTTTTGTAATTAATAGATTCATTATAATTTATAATATAGATTATATTTTTTAGGTTATAGTAAATGTTTATTTTAAGGCCATTGTTTAAACATATTAATAGTTATATTTTACCAGTCGCTTTTATGCTGCCTTTAGTTAGTTGTGGTAATAACATCGCTGCTGTTAATAATGAAAAAGAACAAATAATATCCAGTTCTTCAACCACAAAATCTCCTGAAAATGTTGACTTTGAGTTGCTTATAGAACAAAAAAGACAAAATGGCGAACTTATTTCCATCGGTTCAAAAGGGGTTCAACATATAGCGATTGATGGTTTTACCTATCCGGTTGATAAACTTATAAAAAATCAGTTACGTATTGAAATACCAGAGTTACTTCCTGGAAAACATGAGTTGAATCTTTCTTTATATGCTATCAAAGAGCCAATTACCGTACCATTAATAATACCAAATCTTAAAAATCAGAAAGTATTTGTATTATTAAGATTAGCTGTTGATTCAACAAGTAAAGAAGTAAAAAAAATAGAATATGGCTATGATTTTGATCGTAATGGTATTATTGATATAGATTTAAATAGATTTGAAAGTGTTGGGACAAAAATATTTTATGAAATAAGTCCTAATGGCCAGAAGCAGAAAATTGCTTTAGGTATAGATACAGGTAAAACTGTTCCAAATGAGCAGGTGCCACCACCTGGGGTTGTCCCTTCTTCAGCACCTCAGTCAGGCAAAAAAGTAGATTCCGGGCAACCACAAACACAAATTCCTGAGCCACCAAAGCCAACTAAAACATCGGATACAGAGTTATATCCTTTACCACCTTCTAATCCGACACCAGTTCCTGAACAGGGAGGAGGTCCTAGTGGGCAGCAGCCACCATCATTACCACCAACTTTACCATCTACTCCTTCTACTCAGCTTCCCGATTTTCCATAATAATAGTAAAATATAATATATTGAAGTAAAATCTGAGGAAAGCAATGGAACTAGCAAAAGTTATTGGTACACTTGTCAGTACCCATAAAGTAAACAGTCTAAATAGTGTAAAACTACTATTGGTTCAGCCTTTAAATGAAAACCTGGAAACAGCAGGAGAACCTGGTATTGCAACAGATGCTACTCATCAGGCCGGAGTCGGTGAAATTGTCTTTATTGAAAGCGGTAGAGAAGCTGCTATGGCCCTTGAACAAAAATTTAACCCTTCTGATCTTTCAATTATAGGGATTGTTGATGATGTCTATACAATGAAGAACAAAAAATAATAAAATTTCATTTTATTATTTTTTGTCTAAGATAATGATCTACCAAAACAAGAGCTGACATTGCTTCAACGATAGGTACAGCTCTTGGGACCACACATGGATCGTGCCTCCCTTTACCCTCAA
>CAYRDV010000374.1:0-6439 GCA_964422885.1 uncultured Candidatus Sericytochromatia bacterium | reverse complement strand
GGTATGTATGTTGTTGTTCGTAAAACCTTCATATATACAGTTAATCCGATTGAAAAGTTCTATGATCTTGATCTATCACATAGTTCTATAGATTTAGTTCCAGTAACAAAAATCATGGTCAGAAATGGTGATAAATTAAAAGCTGGGACAGCCCTGGTGAAAGTAAACCTTGTGTTTAAACTTTCTTCTCCATTGACACTGCTTGGTGGTAAAGTTGAATTCAATATCACTGAAACAAATGAAGATGGTGTAAATACCAGAGCAAAACTTTCTGTGTCTGTTATAGAGAACCTGACAACCCATCATGATCCATCAAATTATGGTTTAATTGGTCATCAGGAACTAAAGATAAACTCTATCTTACAGGTTAAAGAAGGTGATGTAGTTAAGCCAGGAACAGTAATTGCCTTTACTGATTTTATGATTCAAAGCCCTGGAAAAGTAGAAATATTTAAAGATCCTGAGACAGGAGCCCAAAAACTACTTATTGTTAATAGTGAAAACCAGATGAAACTTAAGGTTGATCCAGACTCAAAATATGAGGTTGGTCAATATATTTATGATGGTGATAAGATTAACTCAAAAGCAATAGTTAACGAATCAGGGATTATTGAAGAAGTTCTTAAGGATGAAATTGTTGTCAGAAAAGCAAGACCATATCTTGTAAGTCCTGGTGCCCAAATCATGGTTGATGATGGAGAAATGGTACAGCAAGGTGAGACATTGGCAACACTTGTCTATGAACAGGTAAAAACCGGTGATATCATCCAGGGTCTGCCGAGAGTAGAAGAACTTCTTGAAGCGAGAAAGCCAAAAGAAAGTGCTATTCTCTCAGAGTATGAAGGCGAAGTACAACTTGTTTATTCTGATGATGAGATAATCGCGATTAATGTTGTTTCTCCAGAAGGAGCTGGGACTCATAACTATAAAATCCCGATTAATAGCAGACCTGCGGTTAATGAAAATGAGCATGTAAAGAGAGGAGACAGGCTTGTTTCCGGTCCTATCAATCCACATGATATTTTAAATCTGGCTGGTATTGAAAGTGTTCAACAGTTTCTTGTAGATGAAGTACAGCTGGTTTATCGCTCACAAGGCGTTGAAATTAATGACAGACATATTGAAATTATCGTCAGACAGATGACCAGAAAACTGAGAATAATTGAACCGGGTGATACAACTTTATTACCAGGTGAAATTGTCACAGCTTATGATTTTGATGAAACTATAAGGAAAGCTTCAAAAGACGGTTCAAAAGCTCCGGCTGCTGAAAATGTACTTTTGGGTATTACCAAAGCGTCATTAAATACAGAAAGTTTCATATCTGCTGCTTCCTTCCAGGAAACCACTAGAGTACTTACTGAAGCTGCTATTGAAGGTAAACGGGACTGGTTGAGAGGCCTAAAAGAGAATGTAATTATAGGTCGTCTTATACCGGCAGGTACAGGTATGCAGGAGGTTCAGGCAAGCTCGGAACTTAGAGAAGAGGCCAGTATGGAAATGACGATAGGATAAAAAAATCCCCCGCCTAGGCGGGGGATTTTTTTTAGTTTATATTATGTTTGAACTAAAAAAAATATTAAATCAAAAACCAGATTTTAGTGATTCAAAAAAAAATGAATTATTAAAACTGTTTTCTCATAAAGATTTTAATACACTATCATTTCAATTTATTAATCTTTTAAAACTTTATAATGAAACAACCATAAATGATTTCACCGATAAAAAATATTCAGAGTTAGCTTATTTTTTAGAAACATTTCTTTCTATTTTTACTAATGAATCATTTCTTATTCCTGATAATTACCTGGCAGTTTATATAAATTACAATACGATAATTTCAAATCTGGTAGCAATTACACCCTTAAATACAACAGATACTTTTATAATTAATTTAATAGGTAATTCATTACATCTTGAGCAAAATAAGCTGGTAAAAATACTGACACTTTTTTCCCTAAGAAATGAGTATCAGATTGATTATAAATTACTTTTTTCTTCAGGAGATGCTGCAAGCACATTATGGTACTGGGAATATTTTGGTCTGGCAAATTTTGTCAAAAATATTTATTGTAAAAATATTGAAAAACATATTGATAATATTGAGCTGATAAATGAAAAAGCAAATATACCCTCTTATATGATTCATTTTGCTTATTTTCATGCTACATATGCCCACAAAAATAAAGACAAAAAAATAAAAGAAAAAATAAATTTTCTTTTATTAGAAAATTATAAAGAGATTATTATTAAAAATACTCCTAATAATAAAAAAATAGCAATAATATCTGGCTTCTTTTTTCCAGAACATTCAGTTTACAGAGTACTTTATCCATTTATTGAATCACTTTCCAAAGATTATGATTTAACTCTTATTGATCTTAAAAGTACAGAGAAAATATCCGATACCAGGATATTTAATAAAGTAATAAACCTAAAACTGAAAGATAATGCTTTTGATTTATCTGAAATAAATGAAAATGAATTTTCAATTGCCTTTTACCCTGATATAGGAATGAATCAGGAATCTGTTTTTTTATCAAATATAAGAATTGCACCTGTACAGATTGTTGGTTATGGTCATCCAGTAAGTACTTTTGGTTCAGAAATTGATTATTTTTTAACAGGTAGAAGTATTGAGCTTACTGTAAAAGCAAATGAAAACTATTCTGAAAAATTATTAATGATTCCAGGTATGGGTATCAAACCTGTTTTACCTACTTACTCAGCTGTAGGGACAGAACACTGTTCTGTCCCTACAGAAGACACATCTTCCCTCTCACGTCTTATAATCGCCTGTCCCTGGACTTATATAAAAATAAATTATGAACAGCTACAAGTTTTATTAAAGATACAGAAATTAGCAAAAATAGATTTTAAATTCCGGTTTTTACCAGCAATTCCCAATGATATTCTGTATCTTTGTTTAAAAGAAGATATTGAGGTGCTTTTGGGTAAAGATAATGTCGAAATAATAACCCCTCAGCCATATGAAAAATATATGAAATTTCTGAATGAAGCAGATATAATAATAGATTCCTTTCATTTTGGAGGCTATAATACAATTATTGATGCCGTTTATTTAAATAAACCTGTTATTACCATTCGGGGAGATAAAGCTTATAACAGGTTTGCAGCAGCACTACTGGATAAACTTGGCTTAAATCAGTTAATTGCTGATAATTATGAAGATTATACCGATAAAATACTCAAACTTATTCATGATAAAATATATCGGGAGCAAATAATAAAAATACTTTCACAAATAGACTTGAAAAATATTCTGGATGATAAAAATGAAACAAAATATTTTAAAAAAGCTATTGATTTTTTGCTTGATAAACACAATACTTTAATTGATAAGCAAAAAATTATTGAAATTTGATTTAAAATTTTTACGGTGTTTTAGTTATTAATTTCTAAAAAAAACTATTTTTACTTGATTTTACAATTAAGGATAATAATAATGATAAAAAAAATCTTATTCCCAACAGATGGCTCTGAAATATCTAAGAAAGCAATTAATCATTTAATCGAAATATCTCAGAAATTCAATGCAGAAATCCTGGCTGTATATGTTTATGAATTACCAAATGAAGTTGCAGATGTACTCGGAGCATATAAGAATGCTTATGCTCAACTAAATGAAATAGAAAATAACTTACGTGAATATGGTGATTCAATCCTAAAAGACTTACAAAGTCAATTAAAAACCAAAGGAATAAAGATTGAAAAACTCTTACTTAAAGGTGAACCTGGATTAGCAATTACTGATACTATTATAAGTGAATCATGTGATCTTGTAATAATGGGTAGTAGAGGTAAAAGTCCTTTCAAAAGTTTATTGCTTGGAAGTGTGAGTGATTATGTACTTCATCATTCAAAATGTCCTGTTCTTATAATACATTGAAATAATTATCCAAACTATGGTAATGGATTAAAGTTTCTTTGTCATATATTCTATAAAGAATTCCAAAGTCTGTTTCTCAGGTAAATCTTCAACTTCCTTATTCCATAACTGGATAAGTTTTCTATATTCTGAGACCTCATTTATTCCATAATTAATAGTTTTTAGTGTCTTTTTAGATTCCTTAAATGGAGTTTTATCGCAAAATATAGAAACAATCTCACCAGCAACATTATTAATATTTAATTTATCTGAGGAATTTTTAGAAAAAGGCCAGGTTCTACATGAATTAGGACGATGGTTATAAATAGAGCAGGCATTGTTTTCCAAAAAAATACAGGAATTATCAGAAAGCTTATTTGTCAGATAAAGTGTAGTGAATCCGCCGTATAATCTTACAGCATCAAATTCATCGGCAGTGGCCGGATGCAGAGTAATAAAAGTTTCAATATCAAATTTAGGCTTTGATTGTAAAATACTGTAAATATCATAATGATTGAGAGGTATGTCCATGTCACGACAGCACTCACCACATTGATTACACCCAAAAAAGATCTTTTCTCTAGAAAACCACATTTTTATTATTTAACCAGATAATATTAAATAATTATAGCTAATATGATATTCTCTTTTTATCAGGAAATTGCTTTATTTACAAAGCATTGTTTTTAAAAAGGTAAAATGAAAAACTATATTTCAATGTTACGGGGAATAAATGTAAGTGGGCATAAAGTAATAAAAATGGATGAGCTGAAAAAACTTTATGAGTCATTCGGCTTTTTTGCTGTAAAAACATATATTCAAAGTGGAAATGTTATTTTTGCAACCCAAACCAATAATCAGGAAGAAATCGGTTCAAAAATTAAATCAGAAATTGAAAAAAAATTTGGATTTATTGTTCCTGTTATTATCAGAACAAAAAATGAAATTCAAAATGTTCTTACAGAAAACCCTTTTATAAATATGGGAATATCCGAATTAGATAAAATGCATGTCACATTTTTGGAGAATAAACCTAAAACAGAATTTATTGAAAAATTACCTGTAAATATGAATACTACAGATCAATTTAAATTAATTGGTCGGGAAATATATCTTTTTTGTCCTGAGGGTTACGGAAAAACACTTTTAAATAATAATTTTTTTGAAAAACATTTAAAAGTTTCAGCAACTACCAGGAACTGGAAAACAGTAAATAAACTCTATGAAATATCCTAATTCTTTCTCAGATTATTGGTTAAAAATCTTTGTAAGTATCATTTCTTTTTTATTCATGCTTTCATTCCTTTAAATTACCTATCTTCTATTTATTAAAGCACCAGTAAACCACATTTTTTGAAATTAATTTTATTTGTCATTTCTTTCTGATTTTGAATATTTAGTTTATTAGTATTAAGAATACCTTGGATTTTTAATCCGGGGTTTCCCCCAAATTCTTTGGGGCCGGGATTTATCCCGGAGTTAATACTAACAGGGGCCCCGTACTCGGGGATTTATTTTATAAATTTTCAATTTCTTCTTTACTTAAACCCGTTAATTCAATTATTAGGTCAATATCCAACCCTTTTCGTCTAGCATTTTTTGCGACCTCTTTTTTACCATCATCAAAAGATTTTTCAAGAGAGTTTTTTAAATCTCTATAATATTTAATACTTTGGTCATAAGCAAATTTCTGTTCATCCGTAAAATTTGCTATTTCAGCTATTTTAAAAGCCTTTATAAACATTTCTGTTTTTAAAGAATTTGGAATCTCATTTAGTTTAGAAAGATTTCTTAAAAAATACATCCATTTTTCAATATTATTATTTAATTCTTCTTCAGATTTATTAAATTTTGGAACTTCCAAGTAAATATAAAATAATTTATCATAAAACAACGTATTAGTTTCTAAATCTGATAAGCCTACTTTATAAAGGTATTTATCTTGAACATTTTTATCATACTCAAATTTAAAATCTAAAATTCCTATACAATAAACAGGTTCAAGTTTGTAGTTCCATTCTCCTTTTTCAGCTTGTTCCTGAATGGGAAATGTTGAATAATAAACAGTTCTATCTTTAAAAAATTTCTGTTCAGCTTTTTGAAGTTCAACAATAAATCTTTGACCTTTTTCATCTTGACAATATAAATCAAATATTGCCTTTCTATCTAATTCTGAAGCTCCCAAATACTCAGTTTTTTTAAATGTTAAATCTATTATTTTATGTTCTTGGTAAAGTAAACTATTCAAGAAATCAATAAGTAAATCCTTATTTACTTCTTCCCCGAATAATTTTTTAAACCCGAAATCCGTAAAAGGATTTATATATTTTTCTTCTTTCATATTTTAAAACATGTAAAATATTTTTATATAATCATTATAATTGGTTTTAAGCTCTTTTACCTGAAAAATATTATGAAAATTAAAATTAACTCTGGTTAAAAATCATTGCCATAACAACTTTTACATAATCCATTTTTAAATTTATTGACATATGCTCAGTTTTAGCTAAGCTCAAAATACTTTCTCCCATACAAAAACATCCAAATATT
>CAYRDV010000373.1:0-6443 GCA_964422885.1 uncultured Candidatus Sericytochromatia bacterium | reverse complement strand
CAGTTAACATATTATTATACAAAAAAATACAATCAGGAAAGCACAATGGAAGAGAATATACAAGTTAATCCCAGAGAATCATTAAAGAGTTTTCTCCGTAAAAAAACCGGCGTTATTCTTACCTTTATTTCCCTGATTCTGATATGTATTCAATTTAGTTATTTTACCTATGCTGTTTCCAAGCATGTAGATAACTGGGCAATTATTTATTCATTCGATAATGATGCTGCCAATGGAATAAGAGTTGCCCAGAGGTCCGGTTGGTTAAACAATAACCAATATTATAACTATGGAAATCTCTATTTTCGTGTTGCCAGGACAATTGAAAGATTTAATCCTTTTACAACAAGTGAACAGAATTATTTTTCGGCTGTATCTGAAGAAAGTTTTCATTTTACTCTAATGATGATTTCTCTTTTTTGTCTATTTGGGCTATCCTTTTTGCTTTCTTCTATTTTATCCAGAAATTATCCCTACCGTTTGCTATGCATGTTCATAATAAATATTGCCTTTATGAAAACAGATATCTGGGTTGAATATGTACTAAAAGTTCATCCCGATTTTTTACTTTGTTTAATGGCTGGTATATCAGTATTTTTATCTAAGAAATACCTTGAAGAAAAAAAAGAATATTATTTTTATCTAACGGCTGTTTCCTGGGGCCTGACTCTGGGAATCAAATTATTTACAGTGTTTTATCTTCCTGCTCTTGCATTGATGTTTTTTCCTGGTTTTAAAAAAGAAAATTTGGTAAAAGCAATAAAGTTTTATTGTATTATTGGTGCAACTTATTTAATAATCGGTTTTCCTCAAAGCTTTGAGTTTGTTCAGACAATTAAATTTTTAATATACCAGTCAAGTTTTTCAGTATCACCTACCAGAGAATCATTTATTGAATGGTGGCAGTTACTTGGCAATCAGATTTATTTACCTTTACTGGCAATTATTGTTCTGGCTTTACTTTTTAGAAATAATACTGATGAGACCATCTTTCTAAAAAAAGGTAATTTAATCAGGCTATTTATTATCAGCTTTTTTCCTTTTGTGATGCTGCTTGAAAGAAAAGTTACATCTCCATATCATCATTATACATTACCTGTAGTAACCACCTTGCTTATATTTTTTGCATTTTTTATAACCAAGGTTTTTTCAGAAATACCCCAAAAATCAAAAAAAAACTCAGAATCAGTAATTGCAATGATAGCTCTTTTAACAGGTATATTTTTTATGACCGGAACATCACTAGCTATTCCTGGGGAATTAAACAAGCTTTTAAACTGCCGTGAGGAAGCCAGAAATATATATAAAATGACAACTCATTTTCAACAAAAAAAGCTTATTGTTCAGGCAGACCCTTATGTCCCTTTCTCTCCTGAATTAGGTTTTGTTCAAAGTTCATGGTTTAGAACGTTTAATGATCTCAGGCCAGGCAATGCTCATGTACTGGTATTGAACAGAAATTTTTACAAACGTTATATTACAGGAACTGAACCATCACACTATGTACAGCAGGATGTTTCAGATTGGAAGCCGATAAGAAAATTTTATCTGAGTTTTTATAATCAGAAAGAAGTTACTGACATCTATAACCAAAAATGGGTAAAAATAGAGTCAGACAATTGTGGCTGGGAAATCTGGATTTTAAAAAATTTAGCTAATTAAATATTTATTTTTTATTTGTGTTAATCTGTGCCTTTATCTGAGGAATCTGTGGTAAATTATTAGTGTTTAAGTATATGCTAAAATAATCTGTTAAATTATGATCAGAAAAACGTTATTGCCTTGAACAAACCAAAAATTTCAATAATTGTTCCGCTTTTTAATGAGAGTGAAAGTTTTCCTCTTTTGGTAGATCGATTAAATAAGCTGGCAGAGAATTTTGCTGAAGAAATTGAGATTGTTCTTATTGATGATGGTAGCAGAGATAATACAGCAGCCCTGATGCAGCAGGTTGCCTTAACAAATCGCCGCTACCAATGTGTTTTTCTGGCCCGCAACTTTGGTCATCAACTGGCTGTAACTGCCGGGTTAACAGTAGCATCCGCGACCGAAGCAGTTTTAATAATTGATGGTGATTTGCAGGACCCACCTGAATTACTGCCAGTTTTTTATGATCATTACAAAAAGGGTTACGATGTTATCTATGCTGTCCGTAAAAAAAGAAAAGAAAATAAATTAAAAAAACTTGGCTACTACATTTTCTACCGTATTTTAAAATCCATCTCGTATATAGATATACCACTGGATAGTGGTGATTTTTCGATGCTTGGCCGTAATGTTGTTGATGTAATAAATAAAATGCCTGAAGAAAGCCGGTATATAAGAGGCATGAGAGCCTGGGTCGGTTTTAAACAGATTGGGGTAGAATATGAACGTGATGAAAGAGTTGCCGGAGAATCTAAATATACACTAAAAATGCTTTTTAAACTGGCCTACAATGGTATTTTTAATTTCAGTGAAATCCCGATTAAATTCATTACCAGCATGGGCCTTTTTGCTATTTCGGTTTCCCTGATTTATCTGAGCTATACAGTTACAAAAAAGTTTGTTTTTGGAACCGTTCCCGAAGGTTTTACTGCCCTTTTATTTACTATTGTCCTTTTTAGTGGTGTTCAGATGGTTTCTCTGGGAGTAATCGGAGAATATGTTCTGCGGATCTTTTTTCAGGTAAAAGGAAGACCACTTTTTATAATCAAAAACAGAATTATTAATAAAGAATTTATTGATGGATAAGCAGTTTTATACAGAGTATTATGACCTTGAAAGAAACCACTGGTGGTTTAAAGTTCGCTCCGGGATAATTGAAGACTCAGTAAAAACTATTAATAAATCACCTCTGAATATTTTAAATATTGGTGTTGCAACCGGAAAAACCTCGGAAATACTTTCTCAGTTTGGTAATGTCACTTCTGTTGAATTTGACACTGAATGTTGCCGGTTCACCAGTGAAAAACTTGGTATTGATATTATTAATGCTTCTATTCTTAATTTGCCTTTTTCTGATAATAAATTTGATCTGGTATGCGCTTTTGATGTACTTGAGCATGTTGAAAATGATCAGAAAGCTGTCAGCGAAATGAAAAGGGTATGTGTTAATAATGGGCATATTTGTATAACAGTACCGGCATTTATGCATCTCTGGAGTCATCATGATGATGTCAATATGCATCTTCGGCGGTACACGATGAAAGGTGTTTTAGCTCTTTTCAAAGGAAGCGGTAAAATTATCGCTAAAACTTACTTCAATTCTTTTTTATATTTTCCGATTATGACTTTTCGGATTTTGTCTCGTTTAATTCCCCCAAGTATGATTAGAAAAGGGGCTGGTTCAGATTTTACTCTGATTAATAATGAAAGTCCGGTTAATAAGCTCCTGTATAAAATTTTTAATTTTGAACGAAAATTATTAAAAAAAATTGAATTCCCGGTTGGAGTTTCAATTTTATGTATCTGGAAAAAAGATTAAAAATTTGTTCAAAATTCAATACCTTAGACATTTTCAAGAGGAAAGATTCCGGGCTCCGTCCCGGAATGACAATACTTTAATATTAGCAACTTAGTTTAACAAGTATTTTTAATTCTTTTGCAAATATATTGGGCAATGTCATAAACGGCATCTGCAGAAAACGAAACTGCCCCACCAGCGGCACCTGATATTATAGCATCAGCAGTTTCAGCAGTTATAACAACATAATATACTTCCAAAGCTACTGCTGCATATGTTACTAAAATTACACCACCTATAGCAAGAACTACAAAAGCTGCAGTTAATCCAATTTCACAAGCTGTACAGTTGGATTTATTATACTTTTGAATTTCAAAACCAGTTCCATCTTTATGGACTTGTTTTATACCATTTCCAACAATTGTTAAGTGTGCATTCAAAATCTTTTTTTGTTCATCTGGAAGCTTTCCAAGTGATGAGGCACCATTTTCAATTAAGTTTTGAACTGGATCCTTTAAAAAATCATCTACAAATTTTATGTCACTTATTAATTTTGTATTTAAAGCTTCTGAAACTGTTTTAATTTGTAAAAGAATTCCCTTTTGTTCATCTGTAAGTGAGGCTTTTGATGGTGTTACATTTGATGGTGTTACCTTTGATGGTGTTACCTTTGATGGATCAGGATTTACTGTAGTACAGCTGGCTAATATTAAAGAAAAACAAATGAAAACGCTAATTTTACTTTTTAAGGACATAAAAACACCTTCATATTGAAACTAACTCTAAAAACAATAGCATATATTTGATTTTAATTCAAGTTATAATTTTCTGACTTTTTTTATTTTTAAACTTTCCTTGAAATAATTAATTGCCCAATAATGTGAATTGAAAATAATTCTGTCATAATATTTTTATATCTTGTAATTTAGTTTGTTTGCAAAATTAATTTTATTACTGGATTTATATTTTGTTAAATTTTCAAATGTCTAAGGTATTGAAAATTAATAACAATTATTTTAAAACATGTAATAATTTTCTTTGTAAATTTATGCCAGAAAAGAAATAAGTAAATGAAAAAGTTAATATCTAGTTTTTTACTATCATTAATTCCATTAACATTAGGAGAAGCTACTTTTGCTGAAGAGATGCATGATCATAATGCGATGCATAATAATAGCTCTTTTTCATTAAATTCCCCTATGCAGCGTGATGGTTCCGGTACTGGATGGCTTCCTGACAGTTCACCAATGTATATGTATATGTGGCAAAAAGATTCATGGGGATTTATGGCTCATGGCAGTGCTTTTTTCCGTTATAATAACCAGAATATTTTAAATACTTCAGCTGACAAACGTGGTGGAAGTAATTTTGATATTCCCGATTGGTTAATGTTTTCAGTTCATAACAAAATTAATGATAAAAACCTAATTTCTTTCAGAAGTATGCTTTCTCTGGACCAACTTACAATGGGAGGTGCTGGTTATCCACTTTTATTCCAGTCAGGAGAAACATGGAAAGGAAAAGAATTAGTTGATAAACAACATCCTCATGATTTATTTAGCGAATTATCCTTAACATACTCATTTGCCCCGGATAAAAACAATAATTTTTTTGTTTACCTTGGATTGCCTGGTGAACCAGCATTAGGACCAACCGCATTTATGCACAGATTATCAGCATTTAATAATCCCAATGCCCCTTTGTCACATCATTTACAGGATTCTACACATATTGTTTTTGGTGTCGCAACCCTTGGATACCAGTATCAAAATATAAAGATTGATGGCTCCTTTTTTTCAGGTCGTGAACCTGATGAAAACAGGTTTAATATCGATTTACCAAAATTTGATTCCTACAGTGCCAGAGCTACTGTAAATATTGGAAGTGATTTTAATTTACAGGCATCATATGGTTTTATCAAAGAACCTGAACCTGTTCATCCAGGCATTGATGTCCAAAGGACAACCTTATCCGTTTTACATAATAAGATGTTTGACCAGAATACAAATCTGGCTTCAGCTTTTGTTATAGGAATAAATATGCCAACCGGACATGTGGCCCAGAGTTCTGTCTTAATAGAATCAGAGTTAGAATTTTATAAAAATTTTCTTTATCTTAGAGGTGAGTACTTACAAAGAAGAGCTGAAGAATTAGCAATAACCTCAGTTAACCTTGAACATTTATTTAATGCTTTTGCATTGACTTTTGGCGGTTCCAAAACGCTTTTTTCTTTTAACAAACTAGATTTAAATCTTGGTGCACAGGTGACAGTAAATCCAATACAAAAAGACCTACAGGACATCTATGGAAATATTCCCTTTTCTGCTCAGGTTTTCTTAAGGCTTTTTCCTGAAAAAATGCTCCATGAAAATAATAAGATACAGGAAGAAAATATGAACCATCATATGCATGAACAAAAGAAAGAAAAACCAGAACACCATCATCAGATGAAACATGAGACTAAATCTGAAACAATTTCTTTAATCGGAGCTGACTCTATTGAGGAAGCCTGTCCATAAAATATTTTTTTAGAAAAAAATCTAATATCAAATGATAAAATAAATTTTTATCTCCAATCAGATAATGCAAAATCAAATATAAAGTTTTATTGTAATGCTTGCTAGTAGACCATTTTAAACCTATACACCTAAAGGTTAAGTGTAAGTTAACTCACAGTATTTATGTGATTAAAAACAAAAAATATTTAGTTATAATAATTTTATAAGTTTAAAGACTTCCTTTAGTTAAAAAACTGAAGGAAAAAGGCAAACTTACTGCGAAGTAAGGACGCAAAGCCACGGGACTTAATAAGTTAGCCGGGTTGCCCATTAGTATTTTTAGCGTTTAAAGGAGGAAAAATGAAAAGCAAGATTCCCCAAAATTAACTCCAGACTTTGAGCAAATTTTTTACCTAATAAATAGAATAGAATTTCACAATCAGGCTTTGCCTGAACAAGGGGCTGTCCAAAAAGCCCTGGATTTGATCAATCAAATCCCT
>CAYRDV010000372.1:0-6487 GCA_964422885.1 uncultured Candidatus Sericytochromatia bacterium | reverse complement strand
TTATTGGAATAATCAACGGGCTAATAATTACAAAGCTGGCAAACAAAGAAAATGAGTTAAAAACAAATTACCTAAAGGATTTTTATGAAAAATTTAGTGGGCCTGAATTTGAAAACAATTCGGATTTTAAAATATTGGTAGAAAACCTTGATAATAATTTATCAAAAACCATTCACAATTTTAATCAGCAGGATAAAGTAAACAATTCAAGTCTGGAAAATTATAAAAATATTATCCGTGAGCTAAATATTATTAGCCAGGAACAAGAGAATCTGGTAATCAGAACAGAAGAAACACTACAAAAGTTTGAAGATTCAATAAATGAAATTGGTTCAAATGGTATGGAAATTGAGTTTTTGGTTGAAGAGCTGTCTTTATCTACTCAGGAAATAAATAAATTTTCAAAAAAAAATATCAAAAATATAGAAGTATTTTTTTCCAATATTGAAAAAGTATCTTCAATTTTAGAAAACGCGTCTGTTTCTATGGAAGATATTAATAATAATTCTCTTAAATTGCTTGATTCAACTAATCAATCTTCAGCCTCCATTGTTCAGTTATTTACTAATGCCAGGCAATCAGTATCTGATGCTAATGAAGTCTTAACAATTGCCCAGCAGGTTAGAATTGCTGCACAGGATGGAAATTCATCAGTCCAGGAGACAGTTAATGGAATAACAGATTTAAAAGAAACAGTGATAAAAGCAGCATATGTTATCGAAAATCTGGGAAAGAATACCCAACAGATTGGGGATATTGTTGATGTAATAAGAGATATTGCGGATCAGACTAATCTTCTTGCTTTAAATGCAGCTATTGAAGCTGCAAGAGCTGGAGAACTTGGAAAAGGTTTTGCCGTTGTTGCTAATGAAGTAAGAAAACTTGCTGAAAAATCAAGTCAGGCAACCAAACAAATTGCTTCTTTGATAAAAGGAATTCAAGATGAAGCAAAAGATGCTGTTGAAGTAGTAAAAGGTGGTTCAGAAAGTGCAAAAGAAGCAAATGAGCTTGCTCAAAAGGCAAATATAAAAATTAATCAGATAATGGATGGTGTCGAGTATACAGTTAAATTAATAGATAAAATAGTAGAAAACCTGACACAACAGGCAAATATTGCTGGAGTAGCTGAAAATATTTCTCAAAAAATGAGTTCTATGGTTTTAAAGATGAATTCTTCTATTAAAGAACAGGATACAGGAGTTAAAAGTATTCTTAGCTTTTTAAATGAAATAAAATTAATGATTGAAGAAATAAAAACAGCAATTCATGGTGAAGCTAATATTTTAGAAAATGTCAGTTTTAATCTTATTGAAGTTGTAAATAAGTTTAAAAATATTAATTCTCAATCTCAACAACAAAATGAACTTAAAACAATCTTAGATTCAAGTTTGAATGAGATTAACAATAATGTTAAAGGCCAGCTTATTAAAACAACTTCGGATTTAGAACCTTTAAATTTAATAACTCCCTAAGGATAGAAATATTAGATATAAAATGGTAGACTTAATTACTATTTTTTATCATATGAAAGGTTATTTTTATGCCCCAATTCAATAATTATTCTGTTAGCAGTGTAAATAATCTAGTGAATCGTCTTAAAGATAATTTAAAAGGTTTCAGTTACCTTGATGAGGCAGCTCAAAAGGCAATGGATGTTTTAAAAGATGAGTTTCAGGATTCACTTGTTTTGGCAAGAGTTTATGCAACAGTTCCATATGCAGTTTTGCCCGATTTTAATAAAAAATTTGTTAATAAACTGGCTGAAGATAAAGGAATTAAAACCTTAGTAAATGATAAAACATTGGTTTTATCTCTGCTTGGTACACGTGGAACAGAACCTGACTGGAACGACAGAAAAAAGTCCAGAGGACATGTTGGAATTCCATTGGTTTCCGCAAGCTTTGTTGAAGAAATTCCTATGGTTGCCAGATTAATGAAGGAAATGGGACTTGAACTTGACTGGATTGATAAAAATGACACAAATATAGTGGTAAAAAAAATAGGTAATATGGCTGGGGTATTTTATGTACCTGATGCTTTAACCCAGGTAGATAACAGAAATAGAAAAATTATTGCTGATCAGAATTTTGCTGCAAAATATAATGTAAAAAGTGTTTTTGGGATAGGTGGATGTTATATGGACGGGACCTTTATTACAGTTATTTTATTTACAAATGAAGCACTTCAGAAATCTCAGGCAGAAGCATTTACATCATTAATAAATTCAATAAAATCATCAACTTTAGAACTGGTAAGTAGCAAAAAATTCCTTAAAAGCTAATTTAGATAAACATAAAGGGTCTTTCTAAAAAGAGGGTTTAACTAGTTTTATTTACAGTATATTATTTTGCAAAAAGATCTATTTCTTCTTCTTCAATAGCCATAACGGTATTAGAAAATAATGCTTTAGTGTAGCTATGAATTTCATCAAGCTTATCATCACTATGTTTCGGATCATGATGAAATAAGGCTAATTTCTTTACATTGGCAGCTTTGGCAACGTCTACAGCCATATCCATAGTACTATGACCATAACCTTGAGACATTGTATATTCTTCATTGGTATATTGGGCGTCATGCACCAGTAAATCAGCATCTTTAGTAAATTTTACAAGTCTTGAATCAGGAGTTTTGTATCCCTCAACATCTGTTGCAAAAACAACCTTTTTGGATTTGTATTCTATTTTGTAGACCATAACCCCATTACATGGGTGGGCATAACACTGATGTGCATAGATCTTTACTGCGTTATCGGGAAAATCGGTTGTTGGCCGAAAAACATTCTGCACCTCTGGTGCTTTTATTCCATCTCTTAAAAGAATCACTTCTCCATCTTTAATATTTTGAACATCACGATATGAAGGCAGATTATCAAACTCAACAGGAAATAAAGGAGAATGCATACTCATAGCCAAAGATTCCTTGAAATCCTTATCGTAATATTTACTACCAAAGATATAAAATCTTGAACTGCCAATATATACAGGAGCAAAAAAGGGTAAACCCAAAACATGATCCAAATGAGTATGTGTAAAACACATTGTTGCGGTTATCGGATTTTGTGCCTTTGTTTGTTCATCTTGCTTAAAAAAAGCAGAAAGCATTTCCTGCCCAAGGTTAATCAGACCAGTTCCTGCATCAAAAATAATCAGATGGCCATTAACTCTTACTTCAATACAAGTTGTATTACCACCATATCTAACAGTATTTCTTCCAGGTACTGGAACACTACCCCGGACACCTCTAAATTTTAATTTGAATTCATCCTTCATAAAAACTATTATCTTAAGAATAAACTAAATATGTCTACCACTTATGTCACAACTGAAACAATTTGACTTATTAAAAAATATTACTAAATCCCCTAAAGGGGCCCCTGTTAGTAAAACTCCCGGAAATACCGGGTCCCTGATTCTGAGTACAGAATTTAACTCCGGGATAAATCCCGGCCCCAAAGAATTTGGGGGAAACCTCGTACTAAAAGTCCAAGGTATTCTTAATACTAATAAAATTACTGATAATATTGGGTTATCCATAATTCCATTTAGTACGATCTTTAAACCTTAGAAAAAGAACAGGTAAAAAGAGACTGAACATTAATTACCTTATATAATACCACATAGTTTTTTACTTAATATAAGTGTAAATGTTAATAAAAAATAATTTATCAAAGTTAACTAAAAAAACAATGCTTAAATAATAAAAAATAAGCACATTATAACAATATTAAGGAGGTTATAAGTTATTTTTTTATTTTCCTAAGTATTAAAAACAAAAAGTATCATTCTCTTAACTATGCTCTGGAAAATTTATGTGTTTGCAAGTAATCATTTCTTTTTAAACATTTTAAAAAGCATCGTCAGAGGATCATAAAATTCATTAACAACACGTTCTTTTAAAGGAATTATTCCATTATCGGTAATAGTTATATGCTCAGGACAGGCGACAGTACAGCACTTGGTAATATTGCAGTAACCTATATTATAATCTTCTTTTAATGCTTCAAGACGATTTTCGCCATCAAGAGGGTGCATTTCCAATGATGCTGTATAGATCAAAAAGCGTGGTCCGATAAATTCCGCATGTTTTTTGTGATCACGAAGGACATGACATACATCCTGACATAAAAAGCATTCAATACATTTACGAAATTCCTGGCTCCTTTCAATATCTTCCTGCATCATTTTCCATGTCCCATCTGGAAAATCAGGCTTTCTTGGCTTAAACTTTTTTATTTTTTTCTTTACTTCAAAATTCCAGGAAACATCCGTTACAAGATCCTTAATAACCGGGAAAGTATGCATAGGCTCAATAACAACAGGCTGATCCAACGGGAGAGAAGACATTCTGGTCATACACATAAGACGTGGTTTACCGTTTACCTCTGCCGAGCACGAACCACATTTACCAGCTTTGCAATTCCAGCGAACACCAAGATCAGGAGCTTGTGTTGCCTGAATATCCAGTACTGAGTCAAGTACAACCAGTCCTTCTGTAACTTCTGTTTTATACTCCTGATATTTACTTCCCTTAGCATCGCCACGTTTAATTTTAAATGTTACCTGTGTCATTAATTTTTTGCCTTTCTAAAAATATATTAACCATGAGAAAAACTTAGTTTTTCTCATGGTTTTATACTATTTGTTTGCTTCGATTATCTGTTTTAATTCATCCGGCATTTCCGGTACTTTTTCCTCAATAACCTGCATACTACCATCTGAGGCTTTACGAATAACAATATTGGTTTTTCCCCAATGTTCGTCTTTACCAGTATAATCTTCCCGGAAATGTCCACCACGACTTTCTTTTCTTAGAACAGCGGCACGGGCAACTGCTTCAGAAACAACCATCAGGCTGTGCAAATCAAGAGCTGTATGCCATCCAGGATTAAAATGGAGGTTTCCGCTGACATGAACCTTTTCAACTCTGTCAGTTAATTTTTTAAGTTCTTCTATCGCTTTTAGCATTTCATTCTCTGTACGGACAATTCCCACCAGATCCTGCATCATTTCCTGTAAATCCTGCTGTACTTTGTATGGGTTTTCACCTGTTTCAGGATAATCAAATGGTTTAACAGCCCATGTTGCGACCTTTTTAATTTCATCATCATTAATTCCGGAAAATTTGTTTTCTTTAGCAAATTTAGCGGCATATTCTCCCGCACGTTTGCCAAAGACAATAAGATCTGATAATGAGTTTCCACCCAAGCGGTTTGCACCATGTAAGCCAGCCGCACATTCCCCGGCAGCAAAAAGCCCTGGAACAGTAGACATTTGTGAGTCAGGATCAACCCTGATTCCCCCCATTGCATAGTGAGAAGTAGGTCCAATTTCCATCGGTTCTTTAGTAATATCAACTCCTGCTAATTCTTTAAATTGATGATACATACCTGGCAATTTCTTTTTAATACGCTCTTCCGCATTAGGAAATTTTTCTTTTATCCAGGCTATATCAAGGAATACACCCCCATGAGGACTTCCACGTCCAGCTTTAACTTCACGTAAAATACAACGTGCAACGTGGTCACGGGTAAGCAATTCAGGAGGTCTTCGGGCATTTTTATCACCTGTTATATAACGCCATGCTTCTTCTTCAGTATCAGAAGTCTGGCTCTTATAGGCATCAGGTATATCATTAAACATAAATCGTTCACCTTTATTATTTTTAAGGACACCACCTTCACCACGTACACCCTCTGTAACAAGGATTCCCCGTACGCTTGGCGGCCAGATCATTCCGGTAGGATGAAACTGGAAAAACTCCATATCCATCAGCTCCGCCCCAATATCGTAAGCCTGAGCCTGACCATCACCGGTATATTCCCAACTATTACTGGTTATTTTATATGCTTTGCCAAATCCACCTGTAGCTAACACAACAGCTTTTGCTTTAAAAATAACAAATTGCCCCTTTTCTCTGAAGAATCCAAATGCTCCAGCTATACGTCCATCAACTTTTAATAATTTGATTGTTTTACATTCCATATGAACCTGAATACCCATATGAATTCCATGATCCTGGAGAGTTCTGATCATTTCTAAACCTGTTCTGTCACCAACATGAGCTAATCTTGGATACTTATGGCCGCCAAAATGACGCTGAAGTATTTTGCCTTCTTGTGTTCTATCAAATAATGCACCCCAGGCTTCAAGTTCACGAACCCGATCAGGAGCTTCCTTTGCATGAAGCTCTGCCATCCGCCAGCTATTTACATATTGACCACCACGCATGGTATCAGCAAAATGGACACTCCAGCCATCCCGATTATCGACATTTGCCAGAGCGGCAGCTACGCCACCTTCAGCCATAACAGTATGTGCTTTACCTAATAAAGATTTACATACAAGACCAACTGATACATCACCTGCTCCAGCCGCCTCAATAGCAGCTCTTAAACCAGCTCCGCCAGCTCCTATAACAAGTACATCATATTCATGTGTTATATAATCACTCACTAAAATAACCTCCAATCTGACCATACGCCCAT
>CAYRDV010000371.1:0-6578 GCA_964422885.1 uncultured Candidatus Sericytochromatia bacterium | reverse complement strand
ATCCTTTTTGACCAGGAAGTAAAGTTTTTATCTACTAAACTATTTATTTTAAGCAGATATGAAGCGGCAGAAATAATTGATAAGGCTGTACCAGTCATAAATAGTATTATTTCTCAGTTACACCAACGAAAGATCCGTGAATTTCTTAATCTTTTTGGTGGAAAAATTACTCCTGAATAATTTAAGTTGGAGAAAGATTTTATGATTAATTTAGAGCGTTTGATAGATGGGATTCCATCGTTTGCAAAAGAAAAGGTAAATGAGGTTTTTGATTCAATAAATATTATCACTCAGGCTGGAAATCCTAAAGTGTTGGCGACAATGCTGCCATCTGTTGCCAGAGGATTTATTCTCAAAATGGGTAAACAAAATGAACCTGTTTTAATGAAATCAGGACATAGTACCCATTTTGATTTTAACTATGGTGGTGATTTCCCGGAAATTTTTGAATTATTCCGAAATGCTAAACAAAACCAGTGGGATAGCGATCAAACTCTTGACTGGTCCACAAATGTTGACCCTATGAATCCTGAAAAAGAGTTATTGCCCGATTCATTTTGTCCCTTTGATGATTTTGAACAAAACGGAATAAAACTTTCTAAAAAAGAAAAAACTGAATTTAAATATTGTATCTCAACCTGGATGCTGAGCCAGTTCTTACATGGTGAACAGGGGGCGTTGTTTGCAGCGGCACAGGTTACAGAGTCTGTAAAATGGATGGATGCAAAATTCTACGCTTCAACCCAGGTAATGGATGAAGGAAGGCATGTTGAGGTTTTTTTAAGATATTTGGATACTAAGTTAAAAAGGCTTTATCAGGTAAATGATAACCTATTTGTCATTATTGACCAGCTTATGACTGATTCAAGATGGGATATGAAATTTCTTGGTATGCAGATAATGATTGAAGGTCTTGCTTTGGGAGCCTTTGGCAACATGTATCTTAATACAAAAGAACCATTACTCAAAGAGTTACTAAAATATGTAATACAGGATGAAGCCCGCCATGTTCATTTTGGTGTATTAGCTTTAAGCAAATATATCAAAGGTGAGCTTAGTGAAAAGGAAAGAAGAGAAAGGGAAGACTGGGCTTTTGAAGTGGCATTACTGATGAAAAACCGTTTCCTGGCACATGAAGTTTATGAGGAATGGTTTGAAGGAACTATAAAAAAACAGGACTGGAACAGATATATTTCTAATACTCAGGGAATGGTAAGTTTTCGAAGGATGATGTTTAAAAGGCTAGTTCCCAATCTTAAGTATATTGGCCTACTTTCTCCCAGAATTCAGGAAAAGTACCAAAAGGCTGGTTTATTATGCTATGCCGATGAAAAAAATGCCAGCGAAATAACTTTTGCAGAATTACTGAAAATTGAATAATTTAATTAATTTCTGAATTTTTACTACAAGCCAGAGAATAACCAAGTTTACAGGCTATTTGAAATTCATTTGTTGAAGCTGTTATTCGTTCTGATTTTTCTAAAGCTAAACCCAAGTTATAATGAGCTTCACTATAATTGTATCTCAGCTTAATCGCCTTTTCAATTTCTGTAATTGCTAAGGATATTTTATCCTGATAATAGTATGCAATGCCTAATGCATTATGGCTTTCAGAGCTTAGAGGTTTAACTCTTGTTGCTTCTGAAAACTGAATAGTGGCATTTTCATAAGCATATTTATTGAGATAAACGTACCCAAGATCAAAAAGTGCATCAAAATAATTGTTATTTAATTCAATTGCTTTTTTATAATTAAAAATTGATTCCTCAATTCTTCCAATCTGATAATAACAGTTTGCAAGACCATAATAATAAGTTGCATCAGAATTTTTCAATCTTATTGCTTCAAGGTATTCATCTATTGATTCTTCAATTTTTAATTGATTTCTGTAAATTTCTGCAAGATTGGCATGAGCCAATAAATAATTATTATCCAGACTTATTGTTTTCTGATATTCGATTATAGCGTTTTGCTCATTACCTATTTTTTCAAATATATCTGCAAGATAAAATCTATATTCTGCAACTTTAGGTTTTAAGCGCACTACTTCCTTAAATTCAGTGAGAGCTTCATTATATTTTTTCTCTTTTAATAAAATTTTTCCTAAATTTAAATGACCATCAAGAGATTCCCGATCAAAAGAAAGACCAATATTAAATTCATCAATTGCTTTTGATTTTGTTTCATTATCCCTATAATAAACCATGCCTAGATTAAAATGAGCTTCAGCAAAGTCAGGTCTAATTTTTAAAGCAATTTTTGCTTCTGAAATTGCATCTTCAGTTTTTCCTGTAAGATTATATAAATATGAAAGTTTACTGTGTGCTTCAATATAATTAGGATTTAATTTTATAGCAGTCTGAAATGCCTCAATAGCCTGAATGGTATCATCTTTTTTAATATATGCTAACCCTAAAATATACTGCGCTAAGGCTAGTTCTGGATTCAATTTAATAGCAATTTTTGCTTCTTCCAGGATATCATTATTTGTATAATTATCTTTTTCAATTTTTAAATAGCAATAGGCCAAATTTGCATGTGGATCTGGATAAATCTTATTTATTTTAATTGCCTCCTTAAAAAAAGGAATAGAATAATCATATAATTTTTGAGCAAGGTAAATATCTCCAAGCTCATTGTAAATAAAAGCTGATTCCTGATCATTAAGTGAAGCTTCTTTCAAAATATTTATAGCTTCAGTCAATTTTTGTTGTTCACGATAAACTTTACTTTTAAAGAATTTTGCAACTGAAGCGTTTTTAGGAAAATTATCTATAGCATTATTAAATTCGTTTATACTATCATTAAATTTACCATTTACCAAATAAATACACCCTTTAATTCGAAAAAAACGTTCATTATTAATATTATTTTGGTTTAACAGCTTATCATACATTTCCATAGCCTGATTAAGTGTTTCTGTATAATCTTGAGCAGATTTTTTTAATAAAAAAGCCAGAAAAACCTGGGTCTCTACTTTGGCAATAGTAATATCATTAAATAAACTTGTTTGGCTTACTGTTGCATTATTATAATTTTCAAGCGCTTTTTTTAAAGCTGGTTCATTAAATTGGAGAAAGAGTTTATTTCCTGACTCAAAAAGATTTTTTGCTTCTTCTTCCGAAACTATTTTGGGTTTTTCTGGAGTTAAGGGTGTTGATGAAACAGTTGGACTTGGAACAGGGGAGATATCATTATTAAATTCTTCTAATTTATTTTCTGTTTCTTTTGTATTTTCAAAAATAAAGTTTGGGGGATTACAACCATAAACTAAAGAAAATAAAAGAAAAGCTATAAATGATTGATGTAATTTATTGTTCATTATTTCTTTGTTTACTTTCTATTTAAATATCTTATAGGGTAATTAAATACTTAATTGGTTAAATAGTCTTTGATTAAATGCAAGTAAATTATTGATAAATATCAATTAATATGCTGTTTGTTATCATATTTTCTGAATGGAAAATAAATTAAGTTTATAAAGTGTTCTAAATCTAAGGGAAAGGATTAATCATAAAAATTATGAATAAAATAACAGAAGCAGTTAGTAAAAATCAATTGGGACAAATCCTGATGAGAATGGGAAAAATTTCAGATAGCCAGCTTGAAATAGCTTTGAAGATAAAAAATGATAATCCTGAAAAACTTCTTGGGGAAATAATAGTTGAAATTGGCTTTGTAAATAATGAAGTAATTGTTGAAGCACTTAATGAGCAAAAAGTGTTAAATGAAGAATTAAATGATTAAGGATATGAAGATAATTCTAAATTACCTTCGTAATCTCTAATTAGTATTTAACATATAACCTCTTTTCAAAAGGCTGGTAATAATTTTAGGACTTCCAGGATCTTCTTCTAACTTAATCCTAAGATTACGGATATGGCTCCTTATGTTTTCAGGGCTTCCGGTTCCTGGGGGATAATGGAAAACATTTTCCAATAATTTTTCAGAAGATACATAATTATTTGCATTTTCATAAAGGTAATAAAATAAGTCAAATTCTACTGGTGAAAGTTTAACTTCCTTGCCCTTAACAATTACTTTATAGGAACCTTTATCAATTTCAATTTCGTGAGTGATTTGTTTTTTAGCAATAATTCCGCTATTATAAACATCCCTTCTTTTAAAAAGCGATTCTATTCTAAGAATAAGTTCTTCCGGTTCAAATGGTTTTAACAGGTAATCATCTGCGCCTGAACTATAACCACTTTTTTTGTTTTCAATACTTGACATCGAAGTAAGCATAATTATAGGCAAGCTTACTAAATTAAGGTCTTTTCTGATAATTTCACATGTTTCAGGGCCATTCATGACAGGCATTGAAAAATCAATAATAACCATACTTATCGTATCAATATTTTGTCTCAGAACTTCGACTCCTTCTTCCCCATTTTCTGCTGTAAAAGTTTTATACCCTGATTTTTCAAGATAACCTTTAAGTAATAGAATCAGCTGTTCATTATCATCAATTAATAAAATTGTTTCCATAATTCCACTAATAAAACACCTTTTTATGCATAATGCTCATATTGTAATAGGTTAAATTTTACCACTGAATTAATAAGTAAAATTGTTAATTTACTTTTTGACATTTAATAATAAAAATAAATTATAATTACTTGCAAATATAAATAAACTGATGACTGGTTAAATGAAATTTTTATTGATAACTAAAGATCCTGATATAGGACAATTTTTCCAAAATTTTTGCAATAAAGAACAGGTTGAATTAATAATAGAACTTAGCCCAGAAAAAAAACTGGAAGAAAATAACTTATGTGATTTTAATTTTATTATATTTGATGCAATTTCTGAAAATTTTAGCATCAGTGAATTTTTAAAACAAAACAAAAATTCAGGCTTGGAGCTTAAAAATATTTTTATAATATTAGAAAATGCTTCTCTTGCAAATGAATTTGTTCCTTTAGGACTTTATAACTTTTTATTTAAACCTTTGGCTGAAAAAGTAATTAAATTACAGTTTTCCCGAACAGAAAAGGAACTGGTAGATTTCAACAGACTAATTTCTGAAAACAAAATAAATAAAAAAAATGTGGCAAAACTGGAAAAAATTTTGCAGTTAATGCCTGATGGCATAGTTATCGTAGATGCTAATGCAGTTATAACATATACAAACTCTCAGATTGAACAACTTTTTGGCTATAAATCAGATGAACTTATCGGTAAAGATATAGAAACTTTGGTCGCTGAAAAATATAGAGAAAAACATATTGGCTACCGCAATAATTTCATAAGTAACCCCAAAATCCGCCCAATGGGAAGCCAACTTGATGTTTCCGGTCTTAAAAAAGAGGGTAGTATTTTTCCGGTTGATATAAGTCTTAGTCCCATAAGGATTGAGGATGAATTTTATATTGTCAGTACAATTAAAGACATTACCGAAAGAAGGAATATACAACAAGAATTAAAGAAAACAAAAGAAGTGGCTGAGGCTGCAAATAGATCAAAAAGTGAATTTTTGGCAAATATGAGCCATGAGTTGAGAACTCCTTTGAATGCTATTCTTGGGTATGCCCAAATACTTTTAAGGGACAGAGGTTTAAACCAAAAGCAAAATGAAGAAATAAAAATAATTAAAGCTAGTGGAGAACATTTACTGGGATTGATAAGTGATATTCTTGATCTTTCGAAAATAGAGGCTGGAACAATGGAGCCTAACCCGATAGAATTTAATTTTATAGATTTTATTAATGGAATTGCTGATATTTTTAAAATCCGGGCAAATGAAAAAAGCCTTTCCTTTCATTTTGAAATTCTGTCTGTTTTACCATATTATGTTAATTCGGATGAAAAAAAATTAAGGCAGATTTTATTTAATTTATTGAGTAATGCCCTTAAATTTACTGAAAAAGGAGGTATTGCCTTAAAAATAGGCCAAAATAATAAAAATATCCTTTTTCAAATAGAAGATACTGGTATTGGCATTGAGATTAATAAACAAAAAGAAATATTTCAACCTTTTACCCAGGTTAGTGTTCAAAGTTTAAGAGCAGAAGGGACAGGTCTGGGATTATCTATCAGCCAAAAACTGGCTAATATACTGGGAAGCGAAATAAAAATTAAAAGTAATCCTGGGGAAGGAAGTATTTTTTATTTTGAGGTTGATTTACCAGTTATAAAGCAGTTAAACATTTTACCTGTATCTGATGAGAAAATAATAATAGGTTATAAAGGTGAGAGAAAAAAAGTAATTGTTGGAGATGATAAGTGGGAAAATCGTTCTGTTCTTATTAGCTTATTAACACCTTTAGATTTTATTGTTTTTGAAGCAAGCGATGGTCTTGATTGCCTGACCAAATGTATAAAATATAAGCCTGATATTATTTTTCTTGATTTACGAATGCCCAATATGGATGGTTTTGAAGTTGCCAGAAAAATCCGCCAGACAGAATTTATAAAGGATACTATAATTATTGCTGTTTCTGCCAGTGCATTTGAAGTAGATCGTAATTCCAGCATTGATGCTGGCTGTAATGAGTTTATTGCAAAACCATTTCGTCAGGAAAAAATATTTTATGCTTTAGAAAAGTATTTGAATTTAGAATGGATTTATGAAG
>CAYRDV010000370.1:0-6603 GCA_964422885.1 uncultured Candidatus Sericytochromatia bacterium | reverse complement strand
TGTAAAGCATACGACATGATTCAAGTTGAGAATTTAATATTTTCTCTTGTTTCTTGGTTGGGTAAATTCTATACTTAAATGTCTTTCGCATAATAATATTATAGCGTATTTTATGTAAAACAACAATATTACATAAAAATTTATCTCATTTCTAATCTAAAGGTATAGCTGGAGTCTTCTTTTTATAAAAGGAAAATAAAAATGAAAATATTAATAATCGGTGGTAAAGGGACAATTGGAAAAAAAGTTAGCTCTCATCTGGCTAAAAAAAATCAGGTTATGATTGCTGGAAGGTCATCTGGTGAGCTAACTGTAGATATTAATGACAGTAATTCGATTAAAGCAATGTTTGAATTAACCGGAAATATTGATGCTGTAATATGTATAGCTGGAGAAGCAAAGTGGAATAAATTTAGTTCTATGACTGAAGAAGATTTTTATATAGGAATAAAAAGTAAATTAATGGGACAGGTGAATCTGGTCCGAATTGGGCAGAATTATATTAATAAAAATGGTTCTTTTACGTTGTCCACCGGTATATTAGCAGATGACCCTGTTGAAAAGACGAGTAGTGCAGCAATGGTTAATGGAGCTATTCATAGTTTTGTAAAAGCAGTCGCTCTGGAACTGGAAAATGGTGTAAGGATAAATGCGGTTTCTTTAGGTGTGGTTGAAGATGCCTATGAAAAGTACCAGGACTATTTTCCCGGACATAATCCCGTGCCAATGCCCAAAGTTATCAATGCTTATGTAAAAAGTGTAGAAGGCCGGAAAAATGGTGAAGTCATCAGGGTTTACGAATAAAGCACAGGCATGCCATGGCATGTCTGAACATTGGATAAATGAGAAATGTAATAAAATAAATTTTATTTATTTTAAAAGCCAGCTTACTTCTTCATAAACTTGTTCAGAGCCGATAAAAGAAATAGGCTCACTGACATCAGAAACCGAGATGATTTTAAGTTCAGGAATAATTTCTTCTAGTTTTAAAGAACTTATTAAATTTTTATTTGCTTCTGACTCTTTATGCAAAACACTTACAGGTTTACTGATATTTGAATGGTAAGAACTTAGTTTTTCAAGTTCTTCTACCTGCATAAACTTTTTATTTTCTGCATTACTTAGTAAATTCATTGGTTTTGAAGTTAAACGAAGCTTTTCCTTGTAGTTATGGGGAAGCTCATTTGTAGCTGATAAAACCTTTCTTTCAGCAATTACAGGAGATAAAGTCCACAAAAAAATATTTCCCAGGATTGGCACAGAAGCCAGTTTATCATTTAGTTCTGGAGGAGATGGCAACCGCTCATCTAATAGTACAGCCCCTTTATACTCTTCTTCATGCTCCATTAGCATTGATAATACAATACCTGAGCTTTCACCATAACCAACCAGTAAGGGATTTTCTAATCCTAACAGCTGAATTGCCTGATGAATAATTTCTCCCTGGTTTTTAAAACCGTAATCTTTCCACTCTGCTCTGCTGCTATAACCGCTTCCGGGTCTGTCGAGAGCAAAAACCTGATAATTTTCTTTTAATTTATTCCATAAAGTAGAAAGATAAAAATCATACATATCACCGCCTTCACCATGAAGTAAGACTACAGCAGGGCCTTTACCTTCAGTATAGTAATGTAATGAGCACCCCTGTATATTACAGAATTTACCAAGAGGAGGAAAGCTTGATTTAGCCTTTTCTAATACTCTTTTATTTCTGAAAGCAAGGCCAATACTTAAAAGAGCAAAAATACTACCTGCTATTGCCAAAGGTTTTTTCAAGTTTTTCATACTTAGTTTCCAGTGTTTTTCATACTTCAGAAAGAATTTTATCATAAAAAACTTTCGTTTGATTAGCTTGAACTAATCTTTATAAGCTTCTGAAGCCGTAATATTTCTGGCATTAGAAAATATCAGATAAAAACTGCCACTTAAAATTATTATAAATGAAAGCAACAAAAAGCTAAGCTGAAAAGAACTTTTATCCGCAGTTGCCCCAAATAAAAGAAATACGAGCATTACTACAATTTCCACATAAAAATTTTTAACTGAAGAGATAGTTGCTCTGATTTCTGAAGGGATATTTTTTTGCAATCTTCCTTCCAGAACAATATCTATTACAGTAAAGAGGAAAATAAAGACAATCATCATTAATGTAAGTAACATAAAACCATTTCCTATTTGCATTATTAAAGCAACAGCAAATAAGATGAAACCACCAAGCATATATAAAAAAAGATAAGTAAGATTACTTAATTTTTCAAATTTGTACGCCAGGAAGCTTGCCAGTGCCTGAAAAACACTTACAAAAGCGAGGAAAAAACCCAGTGATTTTTTTGGAAATCCGATACCAGTTGCAAATACCGGAAAAAGCTCGTCAATACTGATTACTATTCCGGTAACAATTGAGCAGAATATTATTAGTTTTAAAATATTGGGATCTTTAAAAGATAACTTTATTCCTTTTTTTATTTCTGCAAAATAATTTTCATAGAAATTTGCTTTGTTTATTGTATTATTTACTCCTTTTATCATTAGAAGAAATATAGATGAAATAACCAGTGAAATAATACTGCTGATAATTACGAAGGTATAACCATGACTAAATATTAATGAGACACTTAGTGAAGAAATTATTATTGCTAACATCGAAATACTTTTCATCTTTCCTAAAATCCGTGTATACTCAGCCTCCTGATTATATGCCTTTAAATTATCATATATCATTGCATTAAGGGTACAGGTGGAAAGAGAACCCTTTATACCCCATAAAACAATCCCTGTCAAAAACCCTGTAAAACCTGGGAAAACTACCCAGATTAAATACCCAAGTATTCGGAAAAGCTGCCCAATTATTAACAGATGTTTTCGGGAATATTTATCAGCAAGTATTCCTGAAGGAACTTCAAAAATAAAGCTTGTTGCTGACCAGACTGCAAAGATAAGGGAAATCTGAAGAATACTTAGTCCATAATCTTCAAACATTACAGCATAGAGGGGGTAAATAAAAATCAGATCATCAAAAAATTTATAAGCGAATACTTTGTTAATAAATCCCCACATTGTGGGGCCCCTGTTAGTATTAACTCCGGGGTTTACCCCAGAATTAATACTAATAAAGCTTTTAATACTCATAAAGAATGAGGGTATCAGTTAAAGGATAACCTACATTTCCTGCTCCTTTCTAAATTAAGATATGATGAAAAATCTTAGAGTAATTAAAATTACAGGTACAACAAAATATCCTTGCTAACTAAGGAAATACTAAGCATGCTAATTTAATTACTTAAGAAAAATGAAATATAAGAAAGGATAAGCTAAGTCAACTGAATTCTTTGCGTTTTTTGAAAAAGGCCACCCAAGCACCATTCGCTTTTATAACTGCCTTCATAATTTTTTACCTAAAGAGACTCTAATAATAATTTTCTCTTCTATATACTATTATGACTCATAAGTAGCCATTAAGTCAATTAAATAGTGATTAAAAAACACCAAGCCCATTTGCAATAAAATCTGATTCTTCAACTATTACTTTTTTAGCAGGGATATTAATCCTTAAACCTGTAGAAGAGCCACCATCAAGATTTAAGGCTATTTTACAGTCGAATCCACCATTTTCTTCTCCTTTTGTCAGGAGATTAGCGATTTCCCATAATGAAGGGGAAGCTGTCATATCAGCAACAACTATCAGTAGTTTATCATCTTTGGTAATACCGATGACAGTTCTGGCTGTATATTCATGATCATCGGAATAAATGCCAGGCTTACCATTATTTTCTACCAGTAAAGGCCCATTTTGCATTAACTCTGGATATTTATTTCTGTAACTGTTGAGCTCTTTTTTATGAAAAATATTGATTTTATTATGGTTAATCCCAAGTATTCCACTTCCGCCAAACTTATTAAATTTAGAGAGCACTTTATTTTTTACTTTTAAAAGACCGGATGGAATGAAATTTTCCTGAAAATAGCTTCCGTTTATGACAACCATAGGATGATAGTTGTCTTCTAATGTTTTAAGGTTGGTTGCTTTTTCTTTATCGACAAGAATTCTTAGTTTTCTTGGCTCACTTATTTTGATGGCATAAAGGTTACCTTTTTTAAACCATTTACCATAACTTACAGAAACATATTCCAGACCGGGAGCAATATTTTCCCATTGCAACTGGCTATTACTGGTATTCTTCGGCTGTGAGTAAACTACTAAGGCCGTGATACAAAATGTTATTGCAATTATGAATATTAAAAATAGTTTTTTCATCTATTTTTTTATACCATTTTAAATGCCTTATTATTGTGAGATCTTATACAAATTTTAAAAAACATTACTAAATTCTTCACTACTTTATATATTAATTAAATTATATCTACTGTTTAATTCGCTTGAGCTGTAATTGGAAACTGTTATTTTTTATTTGTCTGTTTCTTTACCAATTAAATTACGGTTAACTTTAAATAATATTAACAAGAAACCTATTATAAGATTCTATAAAAAATAAGTAAAAAGTTTATATTCTCGAAGAAATAGTAAAATCTCCTTAAAAGAATTAAGGGGATTTAAATGATTATCACACAAAGGTAATGCTTAATGGCAACAGGAAGTTTAATTGGTTTTGTCGGGCAAAATAATATATATGTGCCCAAATTAACCTTAAAACCCCAACCTAAAAATCCTCCTGATATTACAGAAAAAAGTAATACTCTTGCTAAAAAAGATGTCAATAATGTTGATTCACAGCTATTAAAAAGTAATATTACTTATACCACTATAAATGGTAAAAGCATAAAACTGCCTCCCAATGTAGGTATTGGCAAATTGAAAAATGAAATTTCTGATTATAAAATAGATGATCAGGGTGATACAAATTCTTGTGGAACAACATCTTTAACATCGGTTTTAAAACATTATGGCTCTAAAATAAAAGATCACTGGGAAATTGATAAATCTATACGTTCTGCAAGGTTTGATATGTTTACTACACCAGGCGATATAGTTTCTTTTGCAATAAAAAGCGGTTTCAGAGCAGGAATGAAAAATAATGGTGATTTTGATGAGCTGGCAAAATATACTGATAAAGGTGTTCCGGTGATGATTCTGATGGATCCTGATCAGAAAACTGATTTTGGCTTACACTGGATGGTTGTTACCGGGTATGAAAGGGGAATGGCTGGAACAATTGATAGTCTAAAAATTGCTAATCCAGCAGGAGGCTATCTTTATACCGAAAAAACAAATGAGTTTAATGCCAAATGGTCTGATTTAAGAGTTGGTTTTGAAAAAACTCCGGTTATTGGTGGGAAAAGTACTTTCAGTACAGGTTATAACCGGTTGATGATCCCTATTGTTCCAAAGGATAAAATGATTAAAACTCCTGATGGTAAACTTCTTGATGCCAACAAAATAAACATACCAAATGATACGGATTCTATCCAGGGTAAAGGGGCAAGAGTTGTTGGTAAGGGAGCAATTTTTGCGGATAAAACTATTGGCCTTGGTGAAAAAATCAGCGTTCTGTTTAAAGGAAATAAAGGTTAGCGGAGATTAACTGAAAATTTTTCCATTTCAAAAGCATCATGAGCACAAAAGATTTGTATTTTATCAGGATTTTCATTTACAAGTTGTCTTAATCGCTCCTGATTTTTTTTTCTAAGTTCTCCATTTACGTTCATTAAATTTTGAAATGCGGCCATAATTGGCGTACATCTTCGTTTATCCTTATCCATTTCACCATGATAAAAATATGCATCTCCGGCATGAACAAGCCAATTATTACCCGTATTTACGGCAATAGCACAATGCCCTCTGGTATGTCCGGTAATAGGAACCAGAAGTATATCATCAGGCAAACCTCTTAATTGATTTACACAATCAAAGCCAAACCAGGACTCACCCTGAAGTGTATATAATTCCCATTCTGGATGATGTTTCCAGAGCATAGTATTATAACGCTCCTTTTCACCAAACGTTTCCCGGCGCATAGCAGCTTCATATTCATCATTAAATAAATGAATTTTTGCTTTGGGAAAATCAGCAATTCCTCCGGCATGATCCGGATCAAGATGAGTCAGGATTATATGTTTTACATCTTCCGGAGAGAAACCCAGTTGTTTTACTTGTGAAATAGCTGTTTCATTTTTGTCTAAAATAGGTCTGGCAAAAATTCTAAAACCAGAACTTAACCTGTTTCTATCTTCTATGTCATCTATTCCCAGGCCTGTTTCAATCAGAACAAGACCTTCATTTGTTTCAATAAGTAAGCAGTGGCAAACCATTTTAGCCTGGGAAAATATATTCCCTTTTCCGTTTATTAATTTGCCACCAGCAGGACAAAAGGTCGCACAGTTAAGATGATGAATTTTTAGCATATGAATATTTTAACATTTGGATATGGTAAGGAACAGTCTTGGATGTTCCGAACTGTTCTTAACCCATCCCCCTGGCCCCCTTCCCTTTGTCTAACGCCAAAAGGAAGGGGGGAAAAGAGATTCTTTACCCCTCTTTCCAGCGTCAGATGGAGAGAGGGGGCGTTCGTTAGGACGGGGGTGAGTTATCAAGGTTAAGTAAAGGTAAAGGAAGTTAATTAAATATTAATTTAACCTAATCTTAAC
>CAYRDV010000369.1:0-6623 GCA_964422885.1 uncultured Candidatus Sericytochromatia bacterium | reverse complement strand
GTGTTGTTTTTGAAGTTGATCAGTACAAGGTACCCATATGGAATGTTCATAAGGAAGATTTGGAGTTAAAATCTATTCATGATGCAATCAGATTACAAAACAGAAATACTCTGATCCTTGATAAAAAAGCAAACGATATAATTGAGATCTCACCAAAAGGTCGGGTTTCCTGGAGATATGTTTCTGATAAAAATAAAAAATCCGAATTAAATCAACCGTCATGTGTTACTGTTTTAGACACAAATGATTTACTTGTAGCTGATACAAATAATCACCGGGTTATGGAAATGGATCTGGAAGGTAAAATCCTTTGGCAATTTGGAGTTACCGGATCACCTGGTATCGAATTTAATTCTCTGAATCATCCGACAAGTATTCAGAAAACCATGGACGAAACCTATCTGGTCACTGATTCCGGTAATAACAGACTGATTGAATTTACCCGAAAATTAAATACAGAGTCAGGGTTCTACGAAACAAAAGTTATCTGGCAGTATGGAAATCCTGAAAATCTTAAAGGAAAAGGTGAAGGAGAGGAAGAAGATCGTCTTAACAAACCTGTAATGGCAACAAAAGAGCAGGATGGTAGTTATCTGATCCTTGATGTTGGTAATAAAAGAGCAATTGAAGTCACTGTTGATAAAAAAATAATCTGGACCTGTAAAATTGAGGGAGAATATAGCATTCCTAATCCAACAAGAATTACCCGGTTAAAAAATAAAGATATTTTAATCGTTGGTGATGGTAAATTTATTCATATCATTCCCTCTGCTGATAACAGGCTTGTATGGGCATCAGATGTTGAAGAACTGGCAAAAAGAACTACATTTAGAATAACCAAGGAAAACATTACCAAGACAAAGGCCAAACATGGTACAAGTTCAAGGTATATGAGGAAAGCGGGTGATGCTAAGGATGATGAATTACTTGAAGAAAAAGAAGAAAAGGCAAAAAAGGTAAATGCCAAAAGATATATGGGAAAATCTGGTGACTCAAAAGCTGAGGATGATGAGAATGAATCAAATGCTAATCAGGAAGCTGATGAAAAAAGTCAGAAATTACAATCTATTATTGATAGAAATAAACAATTACTGGCAGAAAGATTTAGTGCTGAAAAACCGAAGGTAGTTTTGACCCGTGGTGAAACTATATTGCCAATGCCAGTTTTAATACCCGATAAAATTGAAAACAGAATTTTGCTGGCAAACCGGGATGGTGAATTTATCTGGAGTTTTGGGACAGAAGAAGATGAAAAACTGACAAAACTAAATGCAGTAGAATTCACACCAAACCGAAGCCTGTTAATTACTGACGCAAGTTTTGTATTTGAAATTGAAATGAAAAGCCGAAAAATAATCTGGGGATATGAATATCCTGCTAAATGTGCTGTTCGCTTACATAATGGGAATACTCTGATTACCGATGAGAAAAATCTGAAAATTTTTGAAGTAACCAAAGAGAATGAAATTGTCTGGGAGCATAAAGAAACTGAAAAACAGGCTATTCCAATCTATGCAATCAGGCTTGGTAACGGTAATATTCTTATTACCTGTACTCTTGGGCATTTTGTAAAAGAAATAGATCATGAGCATAATACAGTCTGGAGTTTTGGTGAATTCAAAAAAGCAGGAAATGACGACCACCATCTTTCTTATCCTGAATATGCCTGCCGCCTTAAAAATGGTAATACTTTAATCGCTGATACAAAGAACTCCAGAGTTCTTGAAGTATCACCTGAAGGTGAGATTGTATGGAATTTCTCAGGTTCCGGCTTTTTGAAAATTTTATCGCCAACCTATGTTGCTAGATTACGTGATGGTCATACTTATATCATTCACTCAAATTATAAGCAGATTTTGGAAGTAGATAATACCGGGAAAACTATATGGCGCTTTATTCTGCCGATTATAAAGAAGTGAGGGAGAAGTGAGGCGGTAACAAGTTACCTGTGAGGTGGCAATGAATTGCCTGTGAGGAAGAAGTAAAGAAGTGAAAAGAAGATTTATTTTTCTTCCTTCTCCCTCACTTCCTCCTCACTAAAGACAGCTTTAGCTGTCTGGCCTCACTGAACGAAGTGGCCTCACTTTTAAATGAATGAGTTTTAATAAATGAATTTAAAAGTATTAAAAATAAATAAAGAGGCACGTTTACCAGAATATGCAAATCCTGGTGATGCTGGTATGGATCTCTTTTCAGTTGAAGAAAAAGTAATAAAAAGCGGTGAAACAGTATTAATAAAAACGGGAATAAAAATTGAGTTACCACCTGGTACTGAAGCTCAGATTCGCCCAAGAAGCGGCTTAGCTCTAAAACATTCTATAACGGTATTAAATAGCCCAGGAACTATTGATGAAGGTTACAGGGGAGAAATATGTATAATACTTATAAATCATGGTAAGGAATCTTTTAGGGTAGATAAGCTGATGAAAATTGCCCAAATGGTTATTAATCCAGTTCTTAGAGTAAATATTTCTGAAACGGAAGAAATAAACCAAACTGAGCGAGGTGAAGGCGGATTTGGTTCTACTGGATTTTGATTAAGGCAATAGCCCTTTTACTTTATCTTTTAGTGAATCATAAAGTCCGGTTTTTTGGAATAAATACTGAGTTCCGGCAGCACCAGCAAAACCGATTGTTGTTGCCAGTACTATACCAGGAAGAACTCCCAGTCCCATCATTCCTAAGCTTAAGGCTGTAAATCCACCGGCAACTGCTCCAGCGGCACTGGAAAGGCCAGTAGTAATTGTGTCAGCAGCTACTGCTGCTACTGCCCCGGAACCTGTCTCTTTGCCTGTAATTACCTTGTAGGTATTTACAACTGCTGATACTCCACCGCCGATTAAACTGCCATATTTAACCGCAGACATCGTATTTGTGGCTATATTTTTAAGCGAATGGTTCATTGCTGTTGCTTTCATATTATCTTCAACATATTCAGCATAAGCAGATTTCTGCTTGCTGACATTCATTGTTCTTTCTACTGCACCAAGCCCTGGTCGTGCTCCATAACCATTGTTATTATAGTTATTATTATTTCCATAACGGTTATATTCGGAATATGCATTAGGGTTATAATCATCATAATTTCTCACGTTTGCTGGACTGTCATAGCTATGGAATAAATTTTTAACTGCTTTTACTTCATGACCAACTACACCAATATCGCCTGCTGTACGGGCTGTGATAACACCACTTACCAGACCACTGCTAAGCATCGATTGAAAATTATCGGTATTGGCTAAGGTCGAGGCAAAATCATTACTGCCACTTCTGGGAGGAAGTGGAGGTGGAGTCGTTGTACTACTACTTCCGGTATTAATACCGATGAAATGTAAGAAATTATCAATTATTTCCATAATATAATCCTAAAATTTTTCTTCTCTGCGTTATATCTATATAATACTAATTTACAACAAAATATGAAATTATGGTTTAAAAGAAGATTAACAATGAAGTAATAATTATTTAACTTTCAGTAATGATCTTAAATAAATCACTTAACTTAAAAAAAACTCAAAAATTTGCCCTATAAAATTATTCATGCTAATATTTACTTGTGATTTTTTTATCGGGGTGTGGCTCAGCTTGGTAGAGCACCACTTTGGGGTAGTGGGGGTCGCTGGTTCGAATCCAGTCACTCCGATTCAAAAATTATTTAAAATAAAGTAACTTTCATTCCTACCTGCCTCATCACTCTTTCAACTTCTTTGATAATCTTTTTGTCATCAAATTTTTCCAGCCGTGCCATTAATGGTTCAAGCCTCTGTAGTGTACCTAGCAGTTTAACCAGTAATTCATCAGTATTTTCAACCATTTTAGGCCCTCTTTTAGAAAGGGAACCAGAAAGCTTTGATAAATCCTTGGTTATTACCCCTAAATCTTTTGCCAGATCTGGAGCATCTTTGTTAAGGGAAATTAGTAATGAATCCAGGTTTTCTGTAACCGTGTTAAGTTTTTTAGCCAAATTTGGTGAATTTTTACGAAAATCTCCGGTAATCACTCTTAAGTCTGAAGTTATAGTATCTACTTTTTTGATTAGCTCTGGAGAATTATTTTTAAAATCAGTACTGACTATCTGGAGGTTCTCTGTAATTACATCTATCCGTTTCGCTAACTGATCGGACCTTTGGCCAAAGTTATTCATAATTTTATCGGTATTATTTACAATCCTGTTTATTGATGATTTATTACTTTTTACTAACGCTCTTGTTTCATCGGTAATTGAATCAATGTTAACCATAATCCTGTTTAACCGAGACTCATTTTTTGAAAAGAAACGGGTCATCTGGTCTACATTTACAATGATTCTGGAAAGGTTTTCCTCCTTGCCTTTTATAGAATTCGCAAAGGTTTTAAATATTACTGAAATATCATTTGTATCAATTTTTTCAAGAACAGGTTCGATCTTTTTAATAACAGGCCACAGGGTTGTCACAAACTGATCAAGTTCAACAGGGGTTACTGTGTTGGTAATAATATCTCCACTTTCCAGAAATGAATCGCTTTTTTCTGGAACAAACTCAACATACTTTTCTCCCAGCAGACTTTTTGCCCTGATTTGGGCTTTTACATTTTTACTGATTTTTACATCATCATTTAAAACTATATTTAAAACTGCTTTATTATTTTCAAGATCTATTTTCTTAATATGCCCTACTTCTACTCCCGCAACCATTACTGAAGTCCCTTTAACTACTCCTGAAGCATTTTCAAAGACTGCTTTTACACCCCTTTCAGGCCCTAAATGAAATTTTCCAACAGTTAAGGTCATAAAACCCAAAAGTCCAGCAGCTATTAAAGTAAAAATCCCTAATGAAATTTCATTTTTATATTTGTTCATTATTCTTCTTTCAATTCTCCGGTTAAGTATTTTCGTAAATCCAGTTCACCTGTTACATATTTCATTTCCATCGGGCCTTCAGAGCTTCTGGAGAAAAACTGTTTTAGGATCGGATTTTCTGAGGAAAAGATCTCTTCTTTTTCGCCAAAAGCAATTAATTTACTTTTATAGAGCATACCGATATAATCAGCAATCTGAAACGTTCCGGCAATATCATGACTGATTACAACAAATGTAGAACCAAGTTCTTTTTTCATTTTCAGGATTAATTTATCAATTGCATCTGACATTACAGGATCAAGGCCTGAATGAGGCTCATCAAAAAGGACAATATCAGGATCAAGAGCAACAGCCCTGGCAAAACCAACTCTTTTTCTCATACCACCACTAAGTTCAGATGGTAATTTATGCCTTACATTGGGTAAACCGACCTGTGATAATTTGTGATTAACAATCTGGTCAATTTCTGACCGGCTTTTTTTTGTATGGTGAAGCAATGGAAAAGCAACATTTTCAGCTACATTTAATGAGTCAAAAAGAGCGCCATCCTGAAATAACATCCCAAACTTTTTTCGGATTTCAAAAAGATCTTTTTCATTCATGTTAGTAATATCCTGACCACTAACATAAATATTACCTTTATCAGGCTTTAAAAGACCAACAAGTAATTTTATAAATACGCTTTTTCCAGTACCGCTTGGACCAATAATTACTGTTGTTTTTCCTTCTTCTATCTGACATGAAACATTATCCAAAACAGTTTGAGAACCAAAAGATTTGGTTACATTTTTAAATTCAATGATTATTCCCATTATAGAAAACCATACATCATTTCGGTCATAAAATAGTTAACAATAACTACCAGACTGGCTTCTATTACCACAGATCTGTTAATTGCTCTACTTACACCTTTTGGTCCTGGAGCTGAATAATATCCAAAATAACATGAAATTATGCAAACCAAAACTGATGAAACAAGACCTTTAAACATTCCTTTAAAGAAATCCATTATTTGTACATTAGTAACAACATCATTGATAAATTTTTCAGAGCTTAAACCTAATTGGTAAACTACAGCAAAATATGAAGCAGCTACACACAAAAAATCTGCAAAAATAACCAGGATTGGAGCAACTACAATAAAGGCTACAATTCGGGGAACCATCAGAAACCAAAAGGGGTCTACTGCCATTACTTCCAGAGCATCAATCTGTTCTTTTACTCTCATTGTTGCAATTGTAGCTGCAATGTCTGTTCCTGGTTTTGCTGCCATAATTGAACCAACAAGAATTGGGGCCATTTCCCTGACACAGGTTAAACCGACAAAAACACCGATAAAATCCTGACCACCAATTTCTTTAAAAATATTAGCTCCCATTACGGCAAGATCAATTCCTACAAAAATACAGACTGCTGCTAAAACAGGTAATGTTTTAACGCCAATCTGGTACATTTGGGGAATTACAAGTGCTGGTGACAGTCCAGTTCTAAAAAGAGTCTGAAAAATTTTATAAACAAATAAGGTCATTCTTCCAAGCCCTGCCAAAAAAACAAGAAAAGGATCGGTTAATTTATTAAGCACCTTATAGATTTACTTTCTTAAATTATTAAAATGGGTTTGGTACAAATTTTATAAACAAAAATTATACATCAAAACTGGATATATTTAACCCGACATTGAAGAACTTTTTCTGGAACAAAAATTATACTTCCCTGATTATTGAAGTCACTAGATAAGTAATTTTTAAATAAATGGTAAGTTGAAAAATTTGTTAAAATAGTC
>CAYRDV010000368.1:0-6651 GCA_964422885.1 uncultured Candidatus Sericytochromatia bacterium | reverse complement strand
GATCGACATATGTTCAATATCTTCGCCATCAGCCGGAGAAAATGGCAGACTGATTTCATCCCATACTTCTCCACCATCATCAGATATGTATACTCCAGCTTTTTTTAATGAAATTATAATCATATCCTTTTCAAATGGAGAAAAGGCAATATTATTTACATTTTTTGCTGGCACAAAAAGCTTTAACTCATTCCAGATTTCACCATTATCTTTTGATGCAAAAAGACCTTTTAGATCACTGGCAATAATATGTCTGCTATTAAAAGGGTCTGAGGCCATTGCCCGGATTTTTTGCGGTGAAAATTCTTTTTTCGTATTAATGGAAAAATATTGTTGATAAAGATCATTATGATTTAAAACAATAGCAGTAATAGCAACTACAAAAATAAATAAGCAGGAAACCAATCCTATCCATTTGTGTGCTAATCTTGTATTCCTTTTCATAATGAATTCTCACTTTTTTTAAGTATTAACTTTTCAGTTAAAATTATCGCTTTTTTTACACCTGCTGCTATTGACCATGAGGAAATTGTTGCACCGGTAATATGAACGATATCTGTGTCAATTTCAACCGGGTCGCTACTTCCCTTATTTTTAAACTGGTTCAAAAATCTTTTGCGTTTTACACCATCTCCACGCTTTTCACGGTATACCATAATTGCTACCTGATCTACAATCGCTTTGTTATTAAGGCTTACAATAAAAGTCATTGGAAAATGCTTTCCCTGTTCATCAAGTATCCAGGCATACATCATTTCCTTATTATCTTTTTTTCCAATAAAATATGAAAAACTTTTATCCTTTATTTTACGCTTTAAAAGCTTTTGGATTGATTTTCGTTCTTCTTTTGTCGGGGTAACTTCTCTTTTTTCAGTCTGTAAATCCTGAAAAACCAGAGTTAAAGCCTGTTTTTCGGTCAAATATACCTGTTCATAATACTCTGCCTGATCATCAGCAAATGATGTTAATGGTTGCATGCAGACCATTAAAGTTAATATTATAAGCCGATATATCCATTTCATTTTTAGAACCCTGCTGCCACAGAAGCTATAAATTGATTATTGGCAATCTCTTTTGACTTATCACTTTTTAAAATTGCTTCATTTTCAAGATTTACCTGATATTCAAATTTAAACGCAACATTGGTAATTGGTCTGTAATTAAATCCAAATGCAAGCTGGGTTCTATCATTGGCATTGAGTTTACTCATATCTGTATCTACCTGATCTATTCTGCTGAATAATGTGATTGAAGGATGTTCAAAATCATCTCCTAAAAATGACATTTTTAAAAATTCAGGGAAGAATTTATAATGCCCTTCAAGATAGTAGCCCCACATTGGTCCAGTTAATGTTGAAGTTACTTTTCCATCCTTATCTTTTATATCAGCCGGGCTAAATGCAGTATAACCACCTTCTCCCAAAATTTCAAAAGGCCCTATTTTATAATTAAAATCAGCTACGACCATACCCAGATTTTTTTGATTTTTATCATCAAAGGTTGAGTAATACCCACCCAACCCAAAATCAAGTCCAATAAACGGGCTTAATCCAAGCCTTGTAGTTATAGCCTTTCCCGCATTATTATCAGTTTTAAGGCTTGGCCTTGAAGCTCTTAAACCATTACCATCAACCATTTTTTCGATTAAACCCTGAGTCATATATAACTCATAATTAAATTCCATCTCATCATTGGGATTAGCAGTTCCGTAAAAACCAGCACCAGGTTCTGTCCAGGTTGTAGGGACAATAACACTGTTAAAAAGCGGTCTGGCAGTTGTTTCTCTATAATCAGAATCATGTAAAACATTTAATCTTCCCAAAGGAACTAATAATGCTCCACCTCTGAATATAATCCAATCCTGTATTTTATAATCAATAAAAGCCTGTTCTATTTTTAGCTCTCCATCATTTGCACCATTATTTATAAATCCTCCATGCTCAAATTCTACTTCTGTATTGAAAAACAGCCTATCATTAAATAGTGAAGATGCTTGTAAAATAAGGCGATGCTGATCAAAAAAGCTATTTTTTCCATCAGGAGCATAAAATTCTGTATCAAAATAACCTCCTACACTTGTTCCTGCCTGACCTGCTTTTCGGGAAAATGCACTAATATTTCGACCTCCTATTTTTGTTTTTACTGATTTTTCTTCATCCTTGTCTTCTATATCTTCTGCAATCTGATATTTTTTATCTGTTACCTGAGAAGTTTTTTCTGTATTTGTTTGTGTTTCTGCTTTGACTGGGTTTGTTATGTGCAGCATTAATAATGATAATGTAAATGCGGAAATAATTTTGTACTTCATATATGTTGCCTTTCTGAAATGTATATTTTATATAATATTAAGTATTAGTTAGGCTAACTAATAATTAGGCTAACTAACTATATTTCCAGTATAAAATTAAAATTTAAGATTGGCAATTATTGTAATGATTCTTTAGAAAAATAACTCTCTGATGCTTTGCATCAGAGAGTTATTTTTCTATTTATTTCTGGAAATTTTATAGGTAAATTTGTGGAAATCTTCAGAGTTGTTACCGTTTCTAAGATACATATTGATATCATTTTCAATTGCTTTCCTCAGCTCATCGGTATTTGTAAAATTTTTACCAACAGCTTTATATACAGGTAACATTCCGTTAAATCTTTGCCTCCCTGCATCAGCCGTAGAAGTCATAGTATTTATTTTTAGCTGTTCATAGGTGATCATAAATAATTTGCCCCATCTTCCTTTTTTAAGTCTGTTACTGGCTTGCCTGAAAGTAAGGGAACAAAGCCCACCCGGAACTTTTTTGTCATAAAGTTTCATTTGATCAAAATATCTGACAATATCTGGATCATTAAGTAATTCCAAAGGTAAATCCAATTCGGATATTGTGGTTGTTCTGGTAACAGGAGGGCTATTATCAACTTGTCCGTCTTCTCCTACAACCTGTTTTTTTGTCACAGGCGGGGTATTTTTAACTTCTTGAGTTTTTGCCGGGGCAGGAGGAATATATTGTTGCTTTTGTTGTGGTTGAGGTTTTGGTTGCATAGGTGCCTGCTGGACCCTTGGTTGTTGAGCCATAGGCTGTGGTGGATTCACTCTTGGTGCAACTGTTGGTATTGCTTTTTGTTTTGGGGGAGGCTTGGTTCTTTTTCCACTTCCAAAAAATAATTTACCAGTCGCATTTAAAAGATTATCAACTTTTGAAAAAACACTATCAATTGCATCTCCAATATCCGCTGGAATCAGATCGTCAATTTTTGCGTCAGATGAATAATTAAAATCAGGTGCTATTTTTGATTCATTAAGGATAACTCTTGATTTTTTCTTGTCATAATTTTGCTTATCTTTATTGTACTCGTCAAGTTTTCCTACTTTTTTTTCAGTTCCTGGCCTTACGTATGAATCAGTTGGATAATTGCTTATATCTTCTTTATCAATCTCAATCTCAGGTGGGTTATAAGCATTATATTTTTTTGAGTTGTTCATAAAAATTTATTAGTCCTTCTTTTTAAAGAATTGAGATAGATTGGACATCATGTTTTCTGCAACATCATCTTCAGGTTCTTCTTCTTCTACTTTCTTTTTTGCATTGCTATAAGGACGGGATGGTAGGAAAATAGGAGCATCTTCGTTATTAATTGAATCCATAGAAGTATTAGGAACTTCAAGATTTCTAAGCTGGGTTAACTCATTATCACCAGAAGGTATAAATGGCTTTGCCTCTACTTTAATTATTCTAGGTACACTAATTGCTGTATCCTGAGGAGTTATGATATTACTGAATGATTCTGCATTTCTGGTTATTACAACAGAAGCCTGTTTTTTGAGGGCTTTAAACTCATCTTTATAAGTATGCCATTCTACCAGCTTATTCTTTACAAGTGTAATTTTTTCATTATCTTTAGCAATTTTTTCACCGGTTAATTTTGCCAGTTTTATTGATAATGGTTCATCTTCTGATGTTTCAAGATCAGTGGTAATAACATCTTCCATTTCACTCATCTGTTCTTCAGGAAGAGGTATTTTCAAATCTTTTTGTTCAAGAGATAATTTACCTTTATGGGACATTACTTGATAACTTACGTTGGAACGTAAAAGAACACCTTCTCTTTCAAGCTCTTTTCCAAAAACTCTTAATATTAATGGTGAAAATACTATACCATCTTCTCCTGAAAGAAGGGTTTTTGCATTTTTTTCAAGAAGCTCATAATACTTATTTTTAATATCATCAGAAACAGTCGGTGAAGAATAAAGAATAATAAACCAGTAAGCCTGATCAATATAGGCATTTTTATATAATTTACTAAACTGCTTTTGAATTTCATTTAATGAGTTGCAAATTGTAAGCCTTGCTCTAAGCTCTCTTTCAGCAATACCCATGGTTAAACCATTATAGTACACAAAGTCAATGGCATGTTGCATTTCATGAAGTAAAACAAGTTGCAAAAGGTAAATATCCTGTAAGCTAAGTTCACTGACACCTACATATGGTGTATCAGATTCTGTTGTATAGGCTTGGGTTCCAAGGCCAAATAAGTTCGCAATATCAGTATAAAAGTTAAAACAAACTTTTTTCTTGATTAAAAAATCAGTATCAAGCTTCATTATAGAAGCTGCTTTATCAAGTAGTTGCTGGTATCTATGCAGACTATGAGCCAGAAGTTCTACTCGTTCTTCAGCATAAAGTGACGCAGCAGCCGAAAATTCATCGGCATCCTTTAATAGCGAAAAATGCTCCTTATAATTTACCTGACTATATTCTCTGCAAGGATGTGAAGCTCCAATAAGCTGTTCATAAATTTCGTTTTTCATTTTAATAGTCTATCTTTTAAAAAGGCTCATCTTCAAAATATCCAAGTGGGCTACTACCCGGTGTTTTATTGGTGTTATTAGCTCCTACCGGTTCGTTCGGATTAGCTGCACCTGTAAGCTGCTGAATACCTCCAATACCTCCTACTCCCTTAATTTTTGGAGGAGCAGGTTTTTTAGCTGTTGCTTTTGTTACCTGGCTAAATTTACTTTGTCCCTGTACAGAAACCGTTGATGCTTTGGCTTGTGGCTTGGCAACTGGTTTTGCAATATTAGCCTTTTTTGCTCCTTTAATTTTAACAGGAGATTTTTTTCTTCCCTCGCTATCACCAAGCCCAAAATTAAACCTTTTGGTGGGAAATCTGATGCCAATATCAAAATTTATTGGGTTTTTAAATACCGATGTTGTTGATAAATAAGCCGTAGCAAATCCTTTACCTAACATCCTCAGGAAAAAAATCAGGCCGTTTAGAGCAGCACCTACTAATCCGCCAACAAGAGAAAAACCTTTTCCAAATAAATTAAGAATTCTTGTGGTAAGCGGAGAACGGGCAACTGCCAGCAAAATTCTGTTTACACCCCAAATTAGCCTGATAAGACCTTTTGTTAATATTCGTAACCCAGAAACAAAGAATTTCATAGGCATGCTGTTCATAAAGATCAAAACTATTGCTGCCAGTACCCGGACAAATCTTGCAAGATATTTGTCAAACTGGCGCATGAAATCAACAAAACTGTTTCTGAAGTTAACAGCACCCTGTTTTACAGAGTGAACAACTATTGAGTCATTAAAGGTATTTGAAACCTGTTTCATCGCTTCATTGACTTCTTCTGCGATCCTATAATCAGGTTCAGGCAATACCACATCCTGTTCTTCCTGCTGTGTATAATCATAGATATCTGCTTTTTCCCCCTCAGGAAGACCGGCTTCAAGAGTACGTAATACTTCATCAATAATTGCTACAGGAGCTTTACCTACAGAAGTTTGAATATATAGATAAAATGCATCCCTTCCATCAGATCTGGGAACAATAAATTCATGAATAAAACCAACTGATGCTGATTGGGCAGAAGGTAAATAAAAGATTGAAAGCTGTTTTAACCGCTCTCTTTTAGATTTTTCTCTGGACATTTCTTTTTTGAATGAGCCAGGAAGCAATTGGTTTAAAACTTTAAGTAATTTTGGGTTTACGGGTCTTATTACAATCCCGGTCTTTTTAAGAGCATCGGGCCTTTCTTCGGTTGGTGGAGGAAGAGGAATCGGGTGCATAGAATGTCCCAGTGGAGTTTTGGTAAATTCATTGGCATAACCTGCTTTCCATTGGATTCCCTTAACCTTAAAAGATATTGTCTGGCCTGCTTTTTGGTCTGCTGACTGCAAGGCAAGAATATCGCTACCTCCGCTAGACTCAGCTACTGGAGTAAATTTCTTTTGCTCTTTCAGATTAGTAGAAGATTTATAAGTCTGATTTATTACAGCCTTTTCAGGAGCAATGAGAGTGTCATCATCAATATCATCTGCTTCATATGGTTCATCATGAACATAATCAGAAGTTACAACCCTTTGAGGTGTTCTTCTTTCTCTAAGCCCACTATTGTTTGTTTTTCTGCCGTAAGCAGCTCTGGCTCTGTTAATTGCCAGAGAATCCTGGGGGTTTGAGGTAGTACTGCCATCGGTAATAAAATCTTCATCCTGAATAGATTCAGATTGTTTATCCTTCGCCAGTCCCTCTTGTTCATCCTGTTCCTGAGTTACATCATCAGCCATTAAAACAGACCTTTATTAAAATATCAGACCAATTTTGGTTATTACAATTATAACTTAAAAAATTATAAAAATCTATTATAGA
>CAYRDV010000367.1:0-6668 GCA_964422885.1 uncultured Candidatus Sericytochromatia bacterium | reverse complement strand
TACCCCAGTAAGGCCAAAAACGTATGCAGACATTTCCCCAATCGCCGCGCCAAAGCCTGCAAGCAGCGACAAAATAACCAGCTCAAACAAGGAAAGGGTGCTTATGCCAACCAGGGAAGGGTTTGTGCCAATCAGCACAATCAGTATGTCAAACGGAAGCGGCAAAAGCACGGTGGCGTTTGCAATGATTGCCCCGGCAAAAACCCCCAAAAGGCCATATGTTTTTGCAATGTACTCAAAAAAATTAACAGAATAGGAGGATTTATGAAAAAACTTGTATTACTATCACTACTTTCAATTACATTATTGACCGGGTGTCCTGGTAACAGTAACCCTACCCCTTCACCATCAGCTTCAGCGTCACCTGGAACAAAGACTCTTTTTGACAGACTTGGTGGAAAAGATGCAATTACCAAAGTTGTTGCAGATCTTGTAACCAATGTTGTTGCAGATGAAAAAATAAAAGCCCGTTTTACTTCTCTTTCTCCTGATAAAGTAGAAAATCTAAAGACAAAACTGGTTGAACAGGTTTGTGAAGCAACAGGTGGTCCTTGTAAATATTCCGGGAAAAATATGGTTGATGCTCATACCGGAATGAAAGTTACTAAAGAGGAGTTTGATGCTTTAGTTGCCGATCTTAAGAAAAGCCTTGACGATAACAAAGTTGGAAAGACTGAGCAGGATGAGCTTCTTGGTGCTCTTGGCGGTATGGAAAAAGATATTGTAGGAAAATAATTAAAAAGGCTCTTAACCATTTGGTTAAGAGCCTTTTTTAGCGGCATCTCTTACCAATTCTGCATACTTTATCATAATAAAAAGATGCCTGTTCAATCTTTCCCAGTTTTTCATAGGCAATAGCCATATTTTCATTTGCATTTAGATCATCTGGGCTTAAGCGTAGTGCTTCACTATATTCAGCAATAGCTTCGTTAATTTTACCCATTGAAAGAAAAGCACTTCCAAGATTATTATGAGTATTTACATTTTCAGGCTCAATTCTAAGTGACTCTGTATATTTTTCAATAGCCTTATTAAATTTTCCCTGTTTATAAAAAATTAAGCCAATATTATTTAATACCTCAAGATCATTAGGCTTCAGTTTTAGAACATTATTATAAGCTAAGAGCGCATCTTCTAGTTTACCTTGTTCTGTATATATTTCGCCAAGCTTTTTGTACGCTCTGACATAATTGGGATCTATTCTGACAGAATCTTTTAATACCGTAATTGCTTCATTAATTTGTCCTTTTGCTTTATAAACGAGAGCAATATTATAATGAGCATCAGTATCCTTATAGTTTGTTCCCAAAGCGGTCCAAAACTGATCAAGGGCCTTTTCATATTCACCTTTGTCATAATAATAATAACCTATACCATTTCTTGCATAAAAATTATCAGGATTAATCTGAATTGCGGTTTGAAATTCTTTAAAAGCTTCTTCTTTTTTGCCTGTTTCAAAATAAACATAGCCCAAATTACCATGAGCAAATGAATAATTAGGGTTTATCGTGATTGCCTTTTTAAATTCAGCAATAGATTCTTTTATTTTTCCTTTTCTAAAATAAATATATCCAAGTCCTGCATGACCATCAGCCACTGAATCCTTGAGCGAAACAGCATCCTGAAAAGCCTTGGCAGCATTATCAAAATCCTCAATCTGATCATAAGCATATCCTAACCCAACATATGCCATGATAAAATCAGGGTTTACTTTAATTAATTCCTGATAGACACTAATAGCTTCCTGAAATTTTTTTTGTTTAAAATAAGCATAACCAATAGCTAGATGTTTTTTTATAATATATGGATTTAAAGTGATTGCTTTCTGAATAACCGGATCATCCAGTTTTCCCTGACTGTTGGCCCAAAGTAAATAATAAGCATCTGCATCATTAGGATTCATTTCAATGGCTTCCTGAGCTTCTTTTTTACCATCTTCAAAGCGGCCCTGAAGTTTATAAATAGTACTTAAAGCTCTATGAACATCACCAAGTTCATCATTTTGTTTAATTGCCTGATTAGCATTTATTTCGGCAGTTTCAAGCAAATATTTATAAGGTTTGCCATTTACTTCCAGCTCAGAAGAAAGTAATGCCTGAGCTTCTGCCTTGGATGCCAGCGCAAGGGTGTAATTCTGATCCAGTTGAAGCGCTTTATCAAATAAACTTATTGCTTCCTCATAACCCTTCTGAGTAAATAACAAATACTCATTACGCCCTTTAATATATAAATCATAGGCATTTACATTTCTGGTAGCATTGATAATTTTTTTCATTTTAATAATCAGCTTATCCGTCAAAGTACAATCAATTTGGCCGATAATTTCAAATGCCAGTTTATCCTGAAGATCAAATATACTATTTCCTGTTACCTGTACAGCTTTGATTATTTTTCCTGATTCTACCTCTGTCAGGCGGGCTGTTATCCGGTAAGTTGCTCCTTCATGCTGTATAGCTCCAATAATCAGGACTTCAGCTCCCATCAATTTTCCTAGTTTTACAGCCTTTTCTGAGTCAATAAAACCAGAATGTTGAATAGTTTGCTCTTTAAGGATATTTTGTAACTGGCTGCGATCAATCATAATATATTCTTTAACATTGCCAAGAGCAATGGTAATTGTATCGGTTATACCTACTCCAAATTGTTTCATATCAGGACGTGAATCAGGTACATCAAAAGGTAATACTGCTATTCTTTTTTCCGCAAAAGCAGGAAGACTTAAAGTTAAAATAAGCCCTAATGCTAAAACAAAATATTTAGTTTTTTTGAATCTGTTTATTTTAACCATATTTAAATTTTTATGCTAATGCTAAGGCTACAAATTCAAAGGAAAAGTTTTCAGCCTTCACCTTTTCAATATTTCTTGCCCTGGTTACACCCAATATATCATCGGAAAAATTACCAATAATATCAAGTTGCTCAATATTACCGGAAATTATAACCGTTTCTATTTCTTCTCCAAGTCTTATTTTATTCTCGGTTTTAAACTTTCTTACCCCTTCAATTACTTGAAAAACCATTTCCATTCCCTGATTAATCTGTTCAATGTTTGAAGGAATATTTATTACATTCTCAGGAAAAATAGCTTTATGAATACTGATTACTCCTTCAGTTTCCCTGAAATACTCCTGGTAAATTTCTTCAGTAATATGTGGTAAATATGGCGCAATTAATTTAATAACAGTATTTAAGGCTGAGAAAAGAGAAAATTGTGCTGAAAGTTTTTTTGCAAAGCCATTTTCATATTTTTCAGGTTTATAAATTCTGTCTTTGATCATTTCCAGGTAGTAATCACAAAAATCGTGCCAGAAAAACTTTTCAAACTCTGACATAGCAACACCAAACTCAAATTTTTCAAGATTAGCAGTCATTTTTTTTGCTGTTTCCTGAGCTCTGATTAAAACCCATTTATCTGAAAGCTCAAGCTTATCCTGAGTGAGGTTTGTCTTTTTGTCATAATCACTAAGATTTAGCATTGCAAAATTTGCAACATTAGAAAGTTTTGTAACCAGTTTTTTACCATTCTGGATTTCTTTTTCATCAAACTGAACATCTTTACCAAGAGATGCTCTACATGCCCAAAATCTCACTGCATCAGCCGAATATTTAGTAATTATTTCTTCGGGGGTCATCATCGCCTGTGATTTTGACTTACTTATCTTTTCCCCTTTTTTAAATAATACATGACCGGAAATCATAATATTTTCCCAGGGAAGAGTTTCATGATGCAGTTCACTTTTAATTATTGTATATAAAGCCCAGGTCCTGATAATGTCATGTGCCTGCGGTCGCAAATTCATCGGCAGTAATTTATTTGCCAATGGATGGTTTTCGCCCCAGTGAGCATTTATTTCAGGGGTTATTGAAGAAGTTGCCCAGGTATCAAGAACGTCATAATCCGGTTCAATATCATCATAAGTATGCCCTGGTGGTAATGTACCCGGTTTATCAAAAATTGTGTCTACAGGTAACTGAGATTCATCAGGTAAAATAACTTCGCCAGTTTTTTTTGAATACCAGACCGGAATAGATACACCAAAGAACCTTGATCTTGAAATACACCAATCCCATTTTAGATTTTCTACCCATTCAGAATAGCGTCTTTTCATATATTCAGGATACCAATTGAGTTTATCGCCACTTTCAAGCAATTTATCTTTTAAAGGCAATGTTTTTATAAACCATTGGGAAACCGGAATAATTTCTATCGGAATACCAGTTCGTTCATAAACACCAACGGAGTGCCTGATTGGCTTTGAATCAAGTAAGGCCCCCATTTCTCTTAATTTTTCAACGATAACTTCCCTGGCTTTTTTGATTCTTAAACCGTTCATTTCTTCAATTGGTGAATCTTTGATAGTACCATATGGTGAAATAATTACTTTTTCATTCAGGTTATAAGTCTTTACCCAGTAAAGATCTGTTTCATCTCCGTAAGTACAGCACATAACAGCACCAGAGCCTTTATCCATGGCAACTTTATCATCAGCCATAATTTCAACTTTTTCACCTAACGGAGTAATAATTTTTTTACCAATTAAAGATTCATACCTTGTATCTTTTGGGTTTACGAAAACAGCAACACAGGCAGGGAGTAATTCAGGTCTGGTTGTGGCAATAGTAACCGGAGTACCGTCTTCAAGAGAAAATTTTAAGTCATGAAAAAATGAATCGAATTCTTTATTATCAATTTCAGCCTGAGCGACTGATGTTTGCACTTCGGTATCCCATAAGGCAGGGGCCGTTTTTTTAACTATATACCCTTTATTAAGTAATTCCAGAAAGGATTTTTGAGATAATTTTCTGACATAAGGAGAAATTGTGGAATATTCTAGCTCCCAATCAGCACTGATACCAAGAGATTGCCATAATTTTTTGAAATCTCCACGATATTTTTCAGTGATATTCAGGCATGTTTCTATAAAATCTTTTCTTGGCATTTCACTGGCTTTTTTTCCTATTTCCTTTTCAACCAGTCTTTCTGTAGGAAGTCCATTGTCATCAAAGCCAAACGGGTAAAAAACATTATAACCCTGCATTCTTTTAAAGCGGGCAATAACTTCAGCCTGAGTATATGAAAAAATATGACCGATATGTATTCTTCCAGATACGGTTGGTGGTGGCGTATCAATAGAATATATGGGAGATTCGGAATCTGTTTTAAATTTGTTAATTCCATTTTCAAGCCAGAAATTCTGCCATTTTGGCTCAGATACTGAAGGATCATATTTGTTATTCATAATAAATTAAACCTGTTAAAAATTACTTGAACTAAATTCAAATGAATTAGTCAAAACAATCGAATTATACAATTGATAATTTGTATGAACAAGGTTTTGACTACAATTAGAAACATCTGTTCATATTTCAAAAACTGACAAGAGGTCATAAATGTAATAAAATATTACATTATGTTAAGAAATATAAAGTATTTTTTAATTGGTTTTTAAAAGGAGATTTGAAGTATGAAAAAGTCATTTGGATTTCTATTGATAATTTCAGTACTAATTACTTCTATCTCCATTTCCGGTTGTGATAACGATAAAAAAATTAAAGCCAATGATGAAGTAATAAATACTGATAATAACAAGATTCCAGATAAAGGTGCTGAAAGGAAGCCTGTAAGGCAAATAAATCCATAATTAGGAGGTTAAATGAAAATGAAAAAACCAATATGGTTAAGAGGAATATTTTCACTAATATTAATTTTTCAGATTCCCCAGATTTCATGTAATAAATCCAAAGAGGTAGCTGAAGAGGAAGAAGCAAAGGTGCCGATTATTGATGATAAAAAAGTAAATGTTGATGTTGATATAAATCAACAACCACCAACTGTTTCAACTGAAAAAAATACAGAAACAACGGTAAGAATTGATAGTAATATGTCTGAAGCAGCTTTAAAAACTGATTTAGCTAATCTTAATTCAAATTTGCAAAAACTCCAGCTTCAGATTAAAAATTCAAATGATCTGGCAAAAGTAGAAATAAACAAACAGATTCAACAATTAAATGTTGCTAAAGAAAATTTACAAAAGAAAATTGCTGAGCTTGAAGTAAAAAACCTACTTTTTGCTGAACAACAAAAAATGGAATTAGCCAGAAAGCAATACATAGATCTGACAGAGAAAAAACTCGTTCAAATGCAAAAAAAACTGGATAATCTGAATAACCAAGTAAATTATGTTGAAGAAAGTGTAAAATTCAATGTTGAAAATCAAATTGCCAAACTGGAAGATAAAAAAAATAATATCGAATTAAAACTAAATGATTTGCAAATTCAGAATATTAACAATTTAAAAAGCCTGCAAAACCAGATAAACAATATGATTTCAGAGTTTGAAAAAAATTACAATAATCTTGTTAGTTCTCAGCTTTCTTCAAGATAGGTTTATATCAAATCAAAAACCCAACTAATATGAGTTGGGTTTTTGATTTGACTCAATTTTTTTTTTCTTTTATAATTCCAGCGGTAATTAGAGGGTTGTATATTTTATAATATTCTGAGGTTATCGCTTAATGGCTTCAATTTTTACTAAAATCATTAATGGAGAAATTCCTTGCTATAAGGTATTTGAAGATGAGCATACTTTTGCCTTCCTGGATATAAATCCTATTAATCCTGGTCATACACTGGTAATTCCTAAAGTTGATATTGATTACTTTATTGA
>CAYRDV010000366.1:2136-6698 GCA_964422885.1 uncultured Candidatus Sericytochromatia bacterium | reverse complement strand
TTATTTGCCTTGTTCATGTCCACCACAAAGAATTTTGCTTTTACTCCATCAACGGTAACTTCCTTTGTTTGCATGTTTTCAGCAGATTTAGTAACTGGTTTTTTAGTATCCATTTTCATTCCCGGCATATCCATAGCAAAAGCTGCCAGGGAAACAGACAGAGTAAAAACAGAGCTAATAATCAATCCAATACTTTTTTTCATTAATAATCTCCTTATACTTAACTATTTATTTTTAATAATGAAATATCCGGTTCACCAGAAATCAGTAAACCTTTATCTTTTAACGATTTTTCCTTTGTAATCAGGAAAATTACTGGAATAACAATCAAAACTAAAACTGTTGATGAAATGATACCGCCTACCAAGGGGGTAGCAATCGGTTTCATAACATCAGAGCCGGTTCCTGTACTTAACATTATCGGAATTAACCCCATTAAATTTATTGCTGCGGTCATCAGCTTTGGCCTTAGCCTTAAAGCTGCTCCTTCCATGACCGCCTGATATAATTCTTCTTTTGATATTTTTGGTTTGATAATAAACTTTGATTTAACAGCATCTTCCAGGTAAGCAAGCATTACCACACCTGTTTCTGTGGCAATACCTACCAGGGCAATAAAACCCACAGCAACGGCAACGCTAAAGTTATAGTTTAGTAAATATAATAAAATAACACCGCCTATCATCGCAAAAGGAACTGAAAGAATTACTATCAGGGTATCTACAATTGTATTAAAGGTAAAATACAGTAAAACAAATGTTATCAGTAAAACTATTGGTATTACTACCTGTAGCCTTTTCTTTGCCCGGATCTGGTTTTCATACTGACCACTCCAGGAAACATAATAACCTTGAGGCAATTTTAAATTTTTATCCAAAACTGCTTTTGCTTCATTAACAAAGCTGCCTACATCCCTACCTCTTACATTCAGGTAAACAATAGACCTTAGCAATCCTTTTTCACTGTTTATCATGGGTGGTCCATCATTAATTTTAATGTTGGTTAGCTGAACTAAAGGTATAGAGCCATGCGGAGTATTAACCAGTACTCTTTCAAGAGCTTCAAATTTATTTCTGTATTCCCGGCTGTATCTTACCCGGATGGGGAACCTCTCCCTGCCTTCAACTGTTGAACTGATATTCATTCCACCTATAGCAGATTCAATCATATCCTGAATATCACCGACACTGACACCGTAACGGGCAGCTTTTTCCCTGTCAATCTGAATATCAATATATTTCCCGGCAACTGTTTTCTCAGATGATAAATCAACAGCTCCTTTAATTGGTTTTAAAAGGCTTTCAACATTCTCTGCCAGCTCTCCAAGTACTTTTAAATCTTTTCCATATACTTTTACGCCTAAATCTGTCCTGACACCTGTAGCCAGCATATTTATCCGGTTAATTATCGGTTGAGTCCAGGCATTTGATACACCGGGAATCTGAAGCTGATCATTAAGCTCAGAAATAATATCATTTTTGGTTATTCCTGCCCTCCATTCACTTTCAGGCTTTAATAAAACAATAGTTTCGATCATACTGACAGGAGCAGGATCAGTTGATGTTTCTGCCCTGCCTACTTTTCCCAGAACATATTTAACTTCCGGATAATCAGCAATAATTTTATCCTGAATTTGGGTTAACCTTTTTGCTTCAGTAATAGAAACACTTGGTAAAAAAGTAGGCATAAATAACAGGCTTCCTTCATCAAGCGGAGGCATAAACTCACTACCAATAGTTTTAGCAATAGGAATTACAAGAATCATTGCCAGTAATGCCAGGGCTACGGTAATCTTTCTAAAATTCAAAGCTGTTTTTAAAATGGGGGTGTAAATCCCGATAAAAAAGCTGGAAACAGGGTTTTTATCTTCAGGTTTTAATTTTCCCTTTAAAAAGAAGGTCATCAGTACCGGAATTAAAGTTATCGAAAGTAAAGCAGCTCCAACCATTGCAAATGTTTTTGTAAAAGCTAACGGTGAAAATAGTTTCCCTTCCTGCCCTTCCAGTAAAAATACCGGAGAAAATGAAATAACTATTATCATTAAGGAAAAGAAAAGAAATTTACCGACCTGTTGAGAAGATGAAATAATAACTTCAATAAAATTTTTATCATGTTCTCCTTCGGATAAATGCCTGTAAGCATTTTCTACCATAACAATTGCACAATCTGTTAATGCTCCTATGGCAATGGCAATTCCTCCAAGAGACATTAAATTTGAACTTACCTTAAAATAGTGCATCAGGATAAATGAAATAAGGACAGAAATAGGTAAAGTTATTATAATAACGAGTGAACTTCTGAAATGTAAAAGAAATACCAAAATAACAAGGCTTACCACAATCATTTCTTCAGTAAGGGCCTTTTTCAGGGTATGAATTGCCTTTTCGATTAAATCAGAACGGTCATAAGCAGTTTCAATAGTTACTCCTGGAGGTAAACCTTTAGAGATTTCTTTAATTTTTTCTTTTACCCTGTCAATAATAGTTTTGGCGTTTTCTCCCTGCCTCATTACGATAATTCCGCCTACTACTTCACCTTTGCCATTTTCATCAAGTAATCCCCTCCTTAAATCCGGTCCTAACTGTACATTGGCTATGTTCCTTAAATATAAAGGGATTCCGTTTACTCCGTAATCAATAATAATATTTTCAATATCTCTGACTGACTTAATATAACCAAGCCCTCTTATAATATATTCACTGTTATTATTTTCGATTAAATTACCGCCAACATCTTTATTACTAATTTTTACAGCTTCGATAACTTTTTTTAAATCAATTTTGTAAGCGGATAATTTAACCGGGTCAATATCAATCTGGTACTGTTTTACAAAACCGCCTATACTGGCAACCTCTGCCACTCCCAGAACTGAATTTAACTGGTAGCGTATAAACCAGTCCTGAAGCGATCTTAATTGCCCCAAATCATAATTTTTACCTTTTACTGTATACCAATAAACATGACCGACCCCTGTTCCATCCGGCCCCAATGCCGGGGTAACTCCTTCAGGAAGTAAACCCCGTAATGAACTGAGTTTTTCTAAAACTCTGCTCCTGGCCCAATAAATATCAACATTATCTTCAAAAATCACATAAATCATTGAAAATCCGAACATTGAAACCGCACTGACATCCCTTACACTAGGTAAACCCTGTAAATTTGATGAAAGAGGGTAAGTTATCTGATCTTCTATTATCTGGGGGCTTCTGCCTTCCCAATCAGTAAAAACAATTATCTGGTTATCGCTTAAATCCGGTATTGCATCAACAGGAGTTTTATAAACAGCCCAGATTCCCCAGAAAATAAGCAATAAAGTAAATAAAATTACTATAAACCTGTTCTTAACTGAAGATTCAATGATTTTATTTATCATGGCTTTACATCTTCATATCTGACATATCCATATTATCTTTTGGTGAGGCTTTTAAATCCTTTGAAAAATCCCTGCCGGGTTTAATTATAGGTTTCGGACTATTATTCGTTTCAGAGCCTTTATTACCCATATCCATTCCCGGCATATTTGACATAGAACTAATCTGGCTTTCAGAATCAATTAAAAAACTGCCGGAAACTGCGACTTTTTCACCTTCTTTTAATCCTGAAAGAATAGGGTAATATTCATCCGTTGGCTGGCCTACTTTAACAGTTTTCGGGATAAATACCCCTTCTTTCTTTTGCACCCAGACAATAGGGCTTTTCCCGGTAATAATAACGGCAGTCCTGGGAACAACAAGCGGTCTGCCAAGAATAGAATTAATACTGGTATTTACTGTCATTTCCGGTTTTAATTTGTAATTCCTGTTTTGAAATTCTGCCCTGACTTTAACTGTTTTAGTCATTGGATCTAAGGACGGACTTATAAATGTAATCATTCCTTTAAAGGTTTCATCCGGGTAAGCGTCAGAACTTATTGTTATCTCATCCCATTTATGCAAATTTTTCATTTCATATTCGTAAACATCAGCTTCTAACCAGACATTAGATAAATCGGCAATATCAAATAAAATATCTCCGGTATTTACAAATTGCCCTTCCTGAACATTTTTTTTAACTACAATACCGGAAGCCGGGGCATATATTGGTAAACTTATCTGAGGTTTACGGGTGTTTTTAAGTTCCTGTAACTGAAAATCTTTTATTCCCAATAACAATAACTTTTGCCGGGAAGCTTCTAGGAGAGATAAGGAAGAATCAGTAATATCTTTAAAAGAACTATTTTTTAACCGTAAATATGAATCATAAGCCTGTATATATTCCTGTTGGGTAGCCACTAAATCAGGGCTGTATATTTCCATCATTTTTTGACCCCTGCCTATTTCAGCTCCGGTAAAATTGATATAAAGTTTGTTTATTCTTCCGGCAGTCCATGAGGAAACATGAGTTAAACTTGTTTCGTTATAAGTAATCCTCCCGACAGTATTAATTTCTTTGGTAAGAGTTTTTCTTTTAACTGTGTCAACGGCAACATTAGCTAAAACTTGTTGTGATGGTGAAAGGCTGACTTCATTTACTTCAGCAGAAGTTTTAATGGAAATAGCTTTATCTTCAAGAGAAGATGTTGT
>CAYRDV010000366.1:0-2126 GCA_964422885.1 uncultured Candidatus Sericytochromatia bacterium | reverse complement strand
TAAGTTTTAATATCAGTTTTCTGGTTAACATTAACCTGGTTTGTTTTTTTCTTTACAAGGGTCATTCCGCAAATAGGGCAGTTACCAGGATGTTCAGATACTACCTGTGGGTGCATCGGGCAGGTATAAATAGGCTTACCTGTGTCCTGACTGAGCTTTTTATCGTACACCAAAGTATGCTGATGATCAGAATCGCCATTGCTGACAGTAACAGTTTTTTCTTTTTTAAAAGGTTTTAGAAAAACAAAGGTAAGAATTAAGGTTACAAAAGCTATAGCAACAATAACACTGATAACTTTATTTCTTTTTATATATTCCTGTAAACTCATCTTTTTACCAGCTCGCTTCCAATTTCAAATTCTAGTTCGGCAATTGCTTTCTCATGTTCTACAAGATTTTTAATAGTATCCATCTGATAATTTAAAAGGGTAATCTGGCTATCTCTAAGTGAAAGAAAATCTGATTTACCAGACTGGTAAGAAATAATTGAAGATTTAAGAGCCTGTTCTGTCTGGGGTATTATTCCATTAGTCAATAAATCATAAAGTTGACTATCCTTGTTAATTTCCGAACTTAACCGGGCAATATTAAGTAAAGTATTATTAAAGGTATTTTTTCTTTCCTGTTCACTACTTATCATTAAAAATTCAGTTTCTTTTACTTGATTATTCTGTTTATCTTTGTACCAGACAGGTAAATTTATTGAAACCATACCGGAAACAAGATCCGCCCTGTCTGACCAGGTATGATAATTCAGCCTGAATTCAAAATCAGGGATATATCCTAACTTTGCCAGATGGTTTTCATGTTCACTCATATCAATCTGATAATCTGTTTTCTTTAACATAGGGCTTTTATTTAAAGCAATTTTTTCAAGGTCTTTTAAAGAAAGTTTCAAATTTGACAGTTTTATTTCTGTTGGTTCTCCTGTTTCTGTAGAAGGTAAACGGTATAAAAGGTTATTAATTTCAAATTTAAGATTCTGTTTTTGTTGGTTTAATTCAATTAAGTTCTGGCCTAATTTAGAAAGCACAATATTTGCCTTAATAATATCCTGCTGCAAACCAGTCCCAACAATATACCTGGATTCTGCTATTTTTGCAAAATCTTTGAGAAGCTCTTTGTTTTTCAATGTTATTGCAATTGATTTATTAACAAAAAATAATTTAAAGTAAGCTATTTTAACCCTCTTTTTAATTTCATTAATTTTTTCAGCAAGCATTTGTTCATTCATTCCAGCATTTATTTCTGCCATTTTTCCCTTTAGAGAAAGTTTTTCAGGGTAAGGTACTTTCTGAGATAAGGAAACTGAAACACCTGCAAAACTATCAGAGCCAAATGCCGGAACATTTAAAGGAATATCCATAATACCAAAACCAAACATAGGATCATCAAGGGTTTTTTCCTGTGGTATTTTTAACCGGGAAGCATTAACTTCATTACTCAGTTGCTTTATCTCAGGATTATTTTTTATTGCTTCATTAATCAAATCTTCAAGCTTAATTGTTTTATCGTCTGCTAAGGCAGAAAAATTAAAACTAACAATTAACAAATAAATAACTACGATAAATATTTTTAACATTTATTCAAAAAATATTCTCTATAAAACCACAAACTTCACCTTTTTTGCCTTCTTCATAATGGCCTTTGAAATTTTCAAGACTTTTTGACAGTAGTTTTTTAAATTCAATCATTTCTTCAATTCTTTTATCTATCTCTGATAGCTTTACTTCCATTAAGGAAATTACTTTATTACAAGGATAATTCCCTTCTTCTTTAATACTGATAATGCTTTTAATTTCTTCAAGGGAAAAGTCCATTGCTCTTGCCTTTTTAATAAAATCAAGCCTTTTTAAATCTTTATTAGTATAGACTCTATAATTAGCAGAATTCCTTGAAGCAGCAGGAATAATCCCAGCCTGTTCATAATACCTTACAGCTTTTGGTGTAATTTCCAGTTTTTCACATAATTCATGTATCAATAAACCTTTGTTCATTTTAATACCTCCAGAGTAAAATGATAAAACATTCCTGTAGAGTCAATGTCAATAGGTTAAAAAGTTTTTTAGTTTTTAGGAAAAATAAAAAAATAACTTATAAAATTTAATTGTCGGGGCGCCCCGGCG
>CAYRDV010000365.1:0-6716 GCA_964422885.1 uncultured Candidatus Sericytochromatia bacterium | reverse complement strand
AAAGGGGCCCCTGTTAATTCGGTATTTCCGAATCAGGCTCCAGGTACTCCTGGAGGAAGTTTTAACTCTGAAGTAGAACTTCAGCAACAAGAAAAACTTGTTGGAAATCCCGAAGCAGAGCCTCGAGGTATTCTTAAAACTAATAAATTGTATTTTAGATTTAAACATTTTATCCTGTTTTTTAATCCTCAGTTTTTACTAATGAGAAATTATATCCTTTAAAATCTTTGTATTCCTGAGCCAGAATATCTTCAATTTTTAAGTTTAAAGTATTTAGCCCTAAAAATTCTAATCTAAAAAGTACTTTAATATTATTAATTTTACTCTCTAATATTAGAAATTTATTTTCAGAGTCTGAGTATTTTCCATCACCTTGGTATTTAATTCCATTAATAGTAGTCTCTGCAGAAAATTTATTTTTTTCATTATCGGTGATTGATAAAATATAGTCTTCGCCAGTAATATTTTTGTATTTCCATTTTCCTAAATAATTATTTATTTTGCTGGGTTTTATTAGTTTTTTAAATAAGTTTTTTTTCTCTACTTCAATATTCTTTATTAATTCGCTTTTTGTTGGGATAAGATTAGCTTTCATGAAATTATTTTCTGATAGTTTTATTGTATAAATTTCTTTTTTATCATTTTTCAGAATTTCAAAAATATATTTATCTGAAATATTTTTGACAACAAAACAGTTATTGCTAAAATCGAGAATTTTGCCAGGCTTTTTTGTGCCTCCATAAGTAGTTGAATCCTCATCAATAATTAATTTTAGATCTATATTTCCTAAAACCTGAGGAATAATTGCTATAGAACTACTATTTTGAAGTGTAATTCTAATAATGAAATTTTCAATATCAGAATTTATCATTAATATGAAATTTCCTGCATTATCTGTTAATATTTTAAAGTTAGGGATTTTTATTTCCTGAGCAAAATGGCCTTCCCCTTCTGTTTTTTCCGGATTATCGTTTTCTAAAGGATTTAAACCAGTAGGAGTGGGTGATGTTTGACTTAGAGGTTTAGTAGTAACCGGAGCAACTGACTTAATTGATAAATTATCAATTTTTAAAATATCAGTTGATTTGATTAAATCATTTTCACTAAAACTAAAAAATTCAACTGTTGAAATATCCTTGATTTGCAGTGGATATTCGGCTTCTCCTTTTAAATATGTGATAAACATCGTTTTTTGAAGCATATTCATATTTGTAGTTTTTAAGCTTCCGGTTGTTTTTGGACCCTCTTTAAGGGCCCCAGTCGTTTTTGGACCCTCTTTAAGAGCCCCAGTCGTTTTGGGACCTTCTTTAAGAGTCCCAGTTGTTTTGGGACCTTCTTTAAGAGTCTCTGTTGATTCAGTGGCGCTACTAAACAATATTTCAACCGCATCGTTTTCTATTTTTTGTTTTTGTTGGTCTGAAATATTTTTTTGTTTCTCATCTTCTGATAGTTCTGTGGTTTGTATCATATCAGGTGAACAACTTATTATGAATGTAAATATTAAAAATAATAAGGAAAATATTTTAAGTTTAACCATTATATTTTCCTCTTTTAGCAAAAAGTAAATTTATTTGCCAGAAGGTATTCATTTTAAAATTCTATTCACTCTCTAATTTTTTTATGATTTCCTGAACCTGATTCTTTCTTTCTTTTTTGAAAAAAAGTATTCCTTCGGATGTTTCAAATTCTTTCATAAATAACCCTACTTTATTTTTTGAATTTCCCTTTGATGCTTCCTGTAAAACCTTATAACAAATGTCTAATTCTTCATTAAAGTCTTTTTTTACATTATGATTTAATTCAGCTTTAATTGAATAAAAGCAGGCCTGGTTGAAATAAAACCTGTAATAGTCTTCCGTTGTAGGACTTATTTCGATAGGAGTATATTGTGCAAGTAGAAATTCTCCGTCCTGTATTAATGAATCTCTTGCATTTTCCGAAGTTTGTAATTTTCCTAGCTGTGCATAGGCTCTGACCATAAAAGAGATTGTTGACACTATATATGGTTTTGAATAAAGTGATTTCCATTGTTTTGTATTAAAATTACGTATTCCTGCATAGTAATTTAATAATAATGCTTCTTTTACTTCTTTGATATAATTTTTCCAGTTTTTTTCCGGAGAAATTCCCAGCAAGGCAAGCCAAAAGAAAAGTCCTGCATAATCCATCTGATAAAATGGCTCTTTATAAATTTTTTTTAATTCATCATGATATCCTAACGAAGCTTGAAAATTAGCTGTAGCTTCTGATTTTTTTCCATCATAAAAAAGATGCTGGCCATACTTAAAATGAATACAGGCAATTTCAAATAACAATCTGGCTTTAACTTTTTTTTGCTCGTCATTTAGTTGGGAAAATTGTTTGTCAAATTCATTTATTGCTTCTTTCATTAACTGGATGGCAAATGGGAAATTAGCTTCAAGTTCATAATATGTAGCCTCAAGCCACTTTCTTTCTTCAGGCTTTTCGATATTTATCAGAGACTGCAGCAAATGTTTTTTTGCTTCATTAATTTTTCCTTCTCTTACCAGTAAAGTTAATATTCCATAAATAACAGTAAGATTATCAGGATGTTTTTTTAAGAGGACCTTTAATTTTGTATGTGAGTAAATACCCTGCTCCTCAAGACGGTATACTATGTTTGTTGGGGTATGAACAAAAGATTCTCTTTTTTTCTGTTTTTTGGCTTCTGCAAGTAACTGCTTGGTATCTGCAGGAACATCCTTATTGATTAAGCGATATAATCTGTTCAGGAATTCAATGGAAGGAAGTTTTTTTCCTTTTTCCAGATAAGAAACATAAACTATTGTAATATCAAGCTTTTCTGCTAACTCTTTTTGAGTAAGATTTAATAAATCAGTTCGGATAATCCTTATTTCTTCACCAAGTTTTTTTGTGATTTCCATACGCCTTCGTTTTTCAAAGTTTAATAAACCTGCATCTTTAGTTTAACAAATTAATCTAAAATTTAAAAATATATTTTCAAATATAAATCAATTATTTATATCAATTGTTTACAAAAATTTGCTATTTATTTATTATTTTTTAATTAGTTTGCGATTTAATTCTAAACCGTAAATATTTATAGATTTAATAGTTTCAATAAATTAAGTTTAATATTATTTATTGTCTTTTTTTATTAAACTATAATGATTTACTTAATTGTTATTATAAAAAATATATTAAATATCATTTTTTATAAGCACTTATATTCATAATTCTATGTTTTTCTTTTTTTAAAGAAAGATATAAATAATTTAATCCATAATGAATTTAAAAATTTAAAACGAAGATTAAAAATTATTGAAAAATCTGGTTTTAAAAATCTCATTCAGGTAATATGTATTACATTATTATTTTGAAAATCAGATATTTACAATACTTTGGCTTATGAACAAAAAAATATTTACTAAAATTCTTTTTTCTCTAATTCTTTCAACAACTTATCTTAGCTGTAATTTAGGCATTGCTATGGCTTCAGATGAAAATAAAGAAAAAGATTTATTAAAAAATATCAGGCAGCTTACTTTTGAAGGTGAAAAAAGTGGCGAAGCCTATTTCTCCCCTAACGGGAAAAAAATAATATTTCAGTCTATTCGTAATAACAACAAGTTTTACCAGATTTACACCATGAATTCTGATGGCAGTGAGATAAAAATGGTCAGTACTGGCAGGGGAAAAACAACTTGTGCTTATTTTTCTCCAAATGGAAAACATATAATCTTTGCCTCAAGTCATCTTGATCCTAATTCAGAAAAAGAAGAAGAAAATAAAGGAAAAAGTTACAAATGGGATTTTGAAAAATCTTTGGATATATTCCAGGCTGAGCCTGATGGCAGCGCTCTGAAACAACTTACTGCTTCTCCCGGTTATGATGCTGAAGGGACATTTTCCAATAATGGAAAAAAGATCGTTTTTACCAGCCAGAGAGATGATGATTTAGAGCTTTATATAATGGACTCAGATGGTAAAAACCAAAAAAGGCTTACAAATTATAAAGGTTATGATGGCGGGGCATTTTTCTCTCCGGATGATAAAAAAATCCTTTACAGGCGTTTTGATGATAAGGGAAATGCGCAGATTATGCTTATCAATGCAGATGGTACAGGTGAAAAACAGCTTACTAATTCTCAGGCAATAAACTGGTGTCCTTCTTTTTCTCCAGATGGGAAACATATAATTTTTTCATCAAATGTAAATGATCCCAGGAACTTTGAATTATTTATCATGGATATTAATGGGGAACATCTTCGGCAAATGACCTTTAATAAGGGAACAGATATTTTACCGATTTTTTCACCAGATGGTAAAAAGATCATGTGGACATCTACCCGTACTAATAGTAAGTCTCAGGTTTTTATTGCTGATTTTAATAATGAGCTTTTTAATGATTCAGCAAAATACTCTAAAAACTTATATTCGGATCTTAAATATCTTTCTTCTGATGGCCTTGAAGGGCGTAGAGCTGGTACTCCCGGAGCAGATAAAGCCGCAGAGTATATTGCCGGACAATTTAAAAAAATTGGCTTAAAGCCTGGAGGCGAACAAAATAAGTCATATTTTCAGGATTTTGATGTTACTGTTGGAATAAGCTCAGGAACGGAAAATACCTTTACTGTTAAAAATTTGCTGAATACATCAGGGGAAGGTAGTTTATTCAAAGATTTTACGCCACTAAGTTTTTCTGAGAATGCTAAGATTTCAGGGCAGATTGTATTTGCTGGTTATGGAATAACGGCAACTGAACATAATTATGATGATTATAAAGATATTGATGTCAACGGTAAAATAGTTTTAGTATTAAGGCATGAGCCTCAGGAAAAAAATGAAAAAAGCCTGTTTAATGGAAACAAGCCAACACCATATTCTGAGCTTAGGTATAAAGCATTTAATGCAAAAAGACATGGGGCTGCGGCCATAATCCTTATTAACGGAGCTGTAAATTATTCAGAGCCTGAAGATGAATTACTTCCCTTAAGAACATTTGGCGGTACAGGTAATGTAGGTATACCAATGATTCAGGTGAAAAATAATTTTATAGAGCAGATTTTTAGAGAAAATTCTCTTGATATGAAGAATATTCAGCTTAACATTGATGAAAACCTAAAACCTAACTCTTTTTTACTAAAAAATGAAATCGCCTTATCTGTAGATTTAAAAAGGGATATGAAATCTACCAGAAATGTAATTGGTTACATTGAAGGAAAAGATAAAGGATTAAAAAATGAAGTTATTATAATTGGTGCTCATTATGATCATTTGGGTCTTGGAGGAGAAGAATCTCTGGCTGTTTCTCACACACCAGCTATCCATAACGGTGCTGATGATAATGCTTCTGGTACTTCAGGAGTAATTGAGCTTGCCAGATTAATTGAGAAGAAAAAATTGAACAGGACAGTTGTATTTATGGCTTTTTCTGGTGAAGAACTAGGGCTTTTAGGTTCTTCATATTTTATGGCAAATTCCAATTTTAAAAATATTATTGCAATGATTAATATGGATATGATTGGTCGTCTGGATAATGAAAAGCTATATATAGGAGGGATAAAAACTGCCGATAATTTTAATAATATTATTAACCAGATAAACAAAAAATATAAATTTGATCTTAGTTTTTTTAATGATGGTTATGGTCCAAGTGATCATATGTCTTTTTATTTAAAAAATATTCCGGTACTTTTCTTTTTTACAGGAATTCATGGTGACTACCATAGACCTTCTGATGATTTGTATAAAATAAATTTTCCAGGAATGAACAAGGTAATTAATTTTATTGAAGAAACATTTTTAAAAATTGATAATAATTCTGAAAAGCCTAAACTTGTAAAAATAGCTCCTGATCCACATATGGGGAGTGTTAGTTCAGGGAAAAAGAGTGGCGCATATCTGGGAACAATTCCTGATTATACTTCAATGAACTCTTCAAATGGTGTAAAGCTTTCGGGAGTACGTGAAGGAAGCCCTGCCGAAAAAGGAGGCCTGAAAGGAGGGGATATCATAATCAAGTTTGATAATATAAAAATAAATACTCTTTATGACTATACATTTGCTATACAAGGCAAAAAACCTGGCGATAAAGCCCAGATTGTTGTAACCAGAGATGGTCTGGAATTATCTTTGGAGCTTATAGTTGGTAAAAAATAACTGTTTCTAAAAAAATATTTTTTTAGACTTGTTTTAATAAACAATTGTGCTATTATTAGAAATAAGGTGTTAAGTTACTGTTAATTTAAAAAGGTGGCATAAATGAATCCAAATAATAACCTTATAAATGTTTCTTTGAAGAATAAAAAAGTAGTAACGTCAAATTTGGACAATATTTTAAACGAAATTTCAGAAGAGCAGAGAAATGAGATTGAATCTTTATTAGTAAATATCCATCATGAAAATAATGACCCAAACGACTCCAAATTTGATCTAAAAGAAGGTTTTACAGTAAAGAAGGTATTTACGGATGGTTCTGAGCTGGTTTTTTATGAATATGGTGTCTTTTTAGGAATAGTTCTCGGAAGATCAAAGATGAATGATGTCGCGAGGATGATGCAGGAGTATAGTGATTGCCTGATCATAAATGAAAAAATTAAAAATTTTTCAGCTTTGTATTTTTATCGTGATTTGGACGTGGCTTTCTGTTTTGATGAAAATAATGACCCAAACGACCCCAAATTTGATCTAAAAGAAGGTTTTACAGTAAAGAAGGTATTTACGGATGGTTC
>CAYRDV010000364.1:0-6743 GCA_964422885.1 uncultured Candidatus Sericytochromatia bacterium | reverse complement strand
AAATTTGCTGGCTTTAAATGCCGCTATTGAAGCAGCAAGAGCCGGTGAACATGGACGAGGTTTTGCCGTTGTTGCAGATGAAGTAAGAAAGCTGGCAGAAAGATCAAGCTCGGCAACAAAAGAAATTGGTGGCCTTATTCAGGGAATTCAGCAGGAAGTCTCTAATGCTATAGATGTTGTCAGAGGTGGAGCTTCCAGCGCTCAGGATGCAACAAATCTTGCTCAAAAGGCCGGAACAAAAATAAATGAAGTTTTAAACGGGGTTGAGTATACGGTTCAACTGATAGAAAAGATTGTAAAAAGCTTTTTTAACCAGTCTGAAGTTGCAGATTTGGTAACGGATTCTGCTAAAAAGATGAATCAGCAGGTAATTCAGGTTGGGCAGGCAATAAAGGAACAGTCAATCGGTATCCGGCATATAGTTGATTCCCTTGTTTATGTCAGTAATATGATGGAACAAATTATAGTTTCTGTTAATGAACAAAACATTAGTTCTCAGCATGTTACACAAAATGTGGTAGAAACAAAAAACCGGATTCAGATTATGAATATTCTTTCCAAAGAACAGCTTAAATTAATCAGCCTTATTTATCAGACTGTTGATCAAAGAGATGAAATTATTTTTGATAATAATATTGTTATTAGTAATTTTGTAAATAGTATTGATGAACTGGTTGAAAAAGCCCAGTTAATGGAAATTGAAATTAATAAATATAAGATTCATGAACTGAAAGAAGTGAAAGAAAAGCAAATTATTCCTGTATAACTTTTTTGACATAAACTGAAAATCTCTTTTATAATTACATCGGTTGTTATTGAGTAATACTTTGTTTAAGGGAATAAATCAAATGTTTAAGCCTGTATCCAGTAAGGTGGATTTTCCAAAATTAGAAGAAAATATCCTAAGATTTTGGGATGAAAATGATACATTCAATAAGTCATTAAATATCCGAAAAAATAGTAAAGCATATACATTTTACGATGGGCCTCCGTTTGCTACAGGTTTACCACATTACGGACATTTGATCGCCAGTACCCAAAAAGACATTATTCCCCGTTTTCAAACCATGAAAGGTCATTATGTCGAAAGACGCTTTGGCTGGGATTGCCATGGTTTACCAGTGGAAATGGAAATGGAAAAAACGATGCAGCTTTCCAGTAAAAAAGAAATTGTAGATAAAATTGGAATAGCTGAATTTAATGAAGCCTGCCGGGGAATTGTTCTTCGTTATACTTCCGAATGGCGTAAAACGATAAATAGACTTGGTCGTTGGGTTGATTTTGACAATGATTATAAAACGATGGATAAAAATTTCATGGAATCTGTCTGGTGGGTCTTCAGACAGCTTTGGGATAAAGGCCTGGTCTATGAAGGAAAAAAAGTTTTACCGTATTCATACAGGCTGGGAACACCATTATCAAATTTTGAAGCAAACCAGAATTATAAAATGGTTCAGGATCCTTCTATCTATATAAAATTTAAAGTTGAAAATAAAGAAAACACATATATCCTTGCCTGGACGACTACTCCCTGGACTCTTCCCTCAAATATGGCACTGGCAACCGGTCCGGAAATTGAATACGTAAAAATAAAACATAATGATGGTAATGAGTATTATCTGGCCCAAAGTCGTTTACATTCCGTTTTTAAAAATCAGGATGACTATACTGTTCTGGAGAAAATGAAAGGGACTGAATTGGCAGGAATAAAATATCATCCTCTTTTTGACTATTTCAGTAATAAAAAGGACGAAGGGGCATTCAGGGTTGTGACAGCTGAATATGTAACTACTGAAGATGGTACTGGTATTGTTCATATTGCACCCGCATTCGGTGAAGACGACTATGCGGTAAGTAAAGAATATAATATTCCACTGGTTGATCCTGTTGATGAAAATGCTGAGTTTACAGCTCTGGTTGCTGATTATAAGGGAATGTATGTCAAAGATGCCGATAAAAATATTATCCGGGATCTGAAAGCTAAAGGCTTATTATTAAAGCAGGAAACCCTGGATCACTCATACCCGTTCTGTGAAAGAAGCGAAACACCACTGATATATAAAGCAATATCTACCTGGTTTGTTAAAGTTGAAGATATAAAGGACAAAATGGTAAAAAATAATGCTACTGTCCATTGGGTTCCCGAACATATTAAGTTTGGGCGTTTCGGAAAATGGATAGAAAATGCCAGAGATTGGGCTATTTCCAGAAACCGTTACTGGGGAACTCCTTTACCTATCTGGAGAACTGAATCAGGTAAAACCTTTTGTATCGGAAGCATTGAAGAACTGGAAAAACTTTGCGGACAAAAAGTAACTGATTTGCATATGCATTACATTGATAAGCTTGAAGTAAAACATCCTGAAACCGGAGAAGCCGCAAAAAGAGTATCAGAAGTATTCGACTGCTGGTTTGAAAGCGGTTCTATGCCATATGCCCAGAATCATTATCCTTTTGAAAAAGCAAAATACTTTGAAGAAAATTTCCCGGCTGACTATATTGCCGAAGGAATAGATCAAACCAGAGGGTGGTTTTATACTCTGCTGGTTCTTTCATCAGCCCTTTTTGACAACCCGGCATCAAAAAATATCGTTGTAAACGGAATGGTGCTTGCCGAAGATGGGGCAAAGATGAGTAAAAGAAAAAAGAATTATCCTGATCCGAACTATATGTTTGATACATATGGTGCTGATTCGGTAAGACTATATATGATCAATTCACCTCTGGTAAAAGCTGATGATCTGAAGTTTTCCGAGGCAGGTGTAAAAGATATTCTGAAAACCCTTTTAATTCCATTATGGAATTCTTACTCCTTTTTTGTTACATATTCAAATGTTGATGACTGGAAACCTGAGGAACATCAAAATGTAAAGCTGAATGATCCTTTGGATAAATGGATTTTTTCTGCTTTACAAACGCTGATCAAAGACACTGTTCAGGCAATGGATATTTATGATTTAAATAAAGCTGTTGCTCCATTTGTTAATTTCATAGAACAATTGACCAACTGGTATATCAGAAGAAGCAGAAGGAGATTCTGGAAATCAGAAAATGACTCAAATAAATATGAAGCATATTATACTCTTTATACTGTTTTACTGGAATTTTCAAAAATAATAGCACCATTTTTGCCATTTATTAGTGAAGAAATTTATCAGAATTTAAAAACCTCAGATATGCCTGAAAGTGTTCATCTTTGTGACTATCCTTTGTATATCGAAGAAATGCTCCATTCTGAAGTTGAAGAAAGAATGGCCATTATTCAAAACGCTGTGTATATGGGTAGAGCATTAAGAGCTAAGCATACTCTGAAAACGCGCCAGCCTCTCAAAGCAATTCACCTTGTTACCAAAGATGAAAAGCTGAAATCCTATTTAACTGAGATGGAAGATCTGCTAAAAGAAGAATTGAATGTTAAAAAAGTCCTGTTTTCTGATAAGGAAGATGCTTTGGTAAATCTTTCAGCTAAAGCCAATTTTAAAACTTTAGGAGCAAAATTAGGGAAAAATATGAAAGTTGTTGCCGAAAGAATTCAGCATTTTACAGGTGATGACATAAATGTATTAGAATCAGGAAACCTGATCAATATTGACATAGGGGATGAAACTTTTGAAATAGGATTTGCTGATATTAATATCCAACGCAATCAAAAAGAAGGAATGGTTGCTGAAAGTAAGGATGGATTAACCGTTGCCCTTGATACTGAACTTTCTGAAGAGCTTATTGAAGAGGGTTTTGCCAGGGAATTTATTAACAGAGTTCAGAATATGAGAAAAGAAGCGGAGTTTGATGTAACAGATAAAATTTCAATAGATTTCTCCGGTTCTGAGTTGCTAAAAAAGGCTGTGCTAAATAATGAACAGTATATAAAAGCGGAAACCTTATGCCTTAAACTGGAACATCAGGATAATATTATTAACGCTTCTGATAATAAAATCAATGAAGAAGGTTGTAAAATAAGTGTTAAAAAATTGAATTAACTTGTTTTTTGCCACTTTTATTAATTTATTTATGTGTTAAAATAATTTAAATATTTACTGCTCTTAAGTGATAAGTCAAAGGAGACTTGTTATGAACTATGGGAATACAAATAATTTTATGCAGCCAAGAATTTATTTTGCCAAAGGTTTTTTTATAGGTAATGATATAAACCCTGATTTGCTGGGTAAATATGCCCGTTCATCAGCAAACATGCTTATGAAAAACCATGTTCCCGTACCAATTCTTGAAGGTGCATATATTCACCTGTTTGAGTCATTTGAGCAGGAACGAGAATATAATAATGTTGAAGATCTTGCTGATATCATGCGGGCAAGAATATTTTCTGAACCATTTATCAGTTTTCCTTTCTTAATGGAATTTATTGATAGTGGGCTACTTGCTGCGGATTCAGAAAATGATATTGAAGCATTTTTTGTTCATTTTCACAAAATAATCGATCTGTGTAAATACAGTAAACTTGAAGGCGTAATTGAGTATTAGTTATTTTTGGAGTGAGAGCAATTGTGAATATAAGAAGTTTTTTTAGGTTTTGCTTTTTACCATTAATCGCAATTTTGCTTATTTTTGTTATAAGCTCATGTAATGAAGGTAAAGGGCGAATTGTAAATATTGAAACAAATAAAGGGATAATTAAATTTGTCCTTTTTGAAGAAAAGGCCCCTGTTACTACCAAAAATTTTATTGATTTGGCCCAAAGCCGATTTTTTGATGGATTAACATTTCACCGTTATGTTCCAGGATTTGTCGTTCAGGGAGGTGACCCCAAAGGTGACGGAACCGGAGGTTCTCCTAATACCATTCCTCTGGAAGTTAATTCGGCTCTTAAACATGATGAAGGTGCTGTTGGTATGGCTCGTTCTCAGGACCCTAACAGTGCTTCCAGCCAGTTTTACTTTTGTCTTGCTCCAGCACACCAGCTGGATGGTTCATATGCTGTTTTTGGTAAAGTTATTGAAGGTATGGATATAGTGAAAAATTTAAGAGTAGGTGATAAAATGAATAAAGTAACAATTCTGGAGCCTGTAAATGAAAAATAATCTTGTAAAGGTAATTGATTTTTTTTCAGAAAAAAGTTAACTTTATATTTAGATTTCTTTATGATCCATATGCTTTATGAAAGTTTTGTGTAAAAATAATATTAAGTTTTAAGTAAAAAATTATATAAGCAGTGTTAAACAAATATGATAGATTCAGTTATAGAAGTTCTTAACAGTTTAAGTAAGGTTGAAGGTATTGATACAGCTTTGGTCGTGGACAAAGATGGTATTCTTATTGCCGCTGATAGTTTCCATAAAAGCGGATATTCTGAGTCTTTGGCTTCTTTATTTGCCCGGGCAATTTATGAATTTGAGAAATCAACCATGCTTACTCAGGCTGATAAATCAAATGATATAAATCAGCTTGTAATTGAAAGGCAAAATGAAGAGAGGCTTGTAATGACAGTTACAACCAGTTTTATTCTGGCTGTTGTTACTAAGGGAATGACAAACTTAGGTTTATTAAGAATGGAAATCCGGGATTCTATTGACAAACTAAAGCCACTATTGGGATCATAATCAATTTTACTAAGAAAGGAAAAACAAAGTGAGTACATATACTTTTGAAAAACAAAAAATAGCAGACTTAAGTTTAGAGCTTTGTTTAACTATTGACTGGAAAAAAAATGTAGAACATATTTCCGCTTTAATTGAAAAACATGCCCCTTTTGTAGAGTTAGCAGCCTGCTGGTCACAACCAGGCGATTTTAATTATTTTACCAATGGTGCAGATGACTTTTTTAAAGACTATTTTAAGGATATTAAGAGAGCTGATATGGTACAGTCAAAAGAACTGGTGCTTCTTAATGCCAGAAATTTACCTGATACCTATGTAATCTCTATCAGTCTTGAAGAGTCCTATCTTGGTATGCTTCTTTTACATACCAACGAAGATGCTGATACTCAAATGTTGCAGGAATTGGTAAATACTCTCCTTCCTCAGCTTTCTCTGGCTAAATATGCGACAACAATGGCTGCTGAAGTCGAAAAAAGAACAAGCACTGATAAGCTTACCGGTTTATGGAACAGAACATATTTCAATGAAAGATTCAGAGAAGAATGTATTCGCCTTACCCGAACCAAGGAGCAGGGTTCGGTAGTAGTTATCGCTCTTGATGAACTTGCTGCTATGTCCAAAGTAATGAATCATGATGAGCATGATAAACTGATTGTTGAAGCCAGCAATATGGTCAGAAAACTTGTTCGTAAAACTGACTGGGTTGTTTATTGGGATAAACATGAAATTTTAGTATACTTGACCAATACCCAACCGGAATCATCAATTGATGTTATGTCAAGATGTGTAAGCCAGCTTGTTAATTTCCACCCGTTATTACAGCCTGTCATCGGTTTATGTAGTACTTCAGAAACAACTTCTGCCAGAGCTTTAATTCAGCTTGCTTCCAGAAGGCTTGATCTTGCCAGAAAAGATGGCAGAAAACTGATTGCCTGTTTTGCTACCAGAGAAGGATTGAAATTTCTTCAGTTTTCAGCAAAATTAAGCGATGTTGTGACTTCAGATAACGGTTCCGAAGCCAGTAAATAGTTTTGGTTGAAAATTTTTCTCTGGAGGCTCTTGGGCAGTATAAACACCAGGAGCCTTTAGCTGTCGAATTATTATCCCGTGCTTCGCAAAATAACCGCTTTAGCCATGCTTATATCTTTACTGGTAAGGCTTCTGAAAAGGTTCTGGGTTTTGTAAAA
>CAYRDV010000363.1:0-6759 GCA_964422885.1 uncultured Candidatus Sericytochromatia bacterium | reverse complement strand
CGGGTCGCCCCGACAATTAAATTTTATAAGTTATTTTTTTATTTTTCCTAAATTATTTTTTTGCATTATATTACCAAATTCTTTTAAAAAACTTTAAAGTAATAAATTATTCTGGTCTCATTAAATTATAAAACGAATAATTAAAGAAGAACCGAATAAGATCACAGAAACATTAATAAAATATTGATATAAATTAAGAAATATTTTGCAATAAAAATTAAAATTAGGACATTATTTTTTTAAAAGTTGATACTTTCCTTTGATTTGAAGTGAAATAAGATATAATTCCTATCAAGTTAGTCATTAAAATTATTTAGAGTTTATGGGTTACAGCACCGAAGTAGAAGAATTAAACAGTAGTATGCATTTTCAACAGGAGCTGGTGCAGCAGGTACTTTTGGAAAACGGCATAATTCGTCCTGAGCATATTCAGAAAGCAATCGAAGTTCAGAAAAAATATATCTCGGAAGGACGAAAAAAGCTTGAACTGGTTTCCTATTTTATTGATCAGGCAAAATACTCTGTAAATGTAAAAAATCCTGTTACGGATGAACTTATCAGTGAAGTTAGTTTTCCCATCAAAAAAAAGAATAAGCCACAATTTAGTGGTACTGACTGGTTTCCTATTGCCGGAAGCAGTGTGGTAATTTTTTCCGATTATGAATGTCAGGATATAGGTGAACTTAACTGGAGCCCGGAAGAAAAAGTAGGCCTAAGTGTAGGTAAAGATTTTAGTTACTTACAGATAAAAAGTCTGCAAAACAGTTTTTGTTTTCCGGTATTATCAACTCTTCATTACGAATCAGTTCCTTCAGACCATATTACATCATTACCACTGGATCTGACCGTAACTCTCAATAAAAAAACTATTTATTTTGTGGATCGTGGCAGCGGGGTTTTGTATTTATTTGATACTGAAACAAATAAATTATCTGGTGCGGTTCATTTACGTCCTCCGGGTAATAAAAAGACCTTGAATGTTTCATCAACGGTTGATGGCCGGAAAATTTTTGTAACTGATAATGAAACTCCTGGTTTATATATCATTGAGTCCAAAAGTCTGAAAATAAAAAAACAACCCTTATCTTATGGTAATCTTTGCAATACCTGGGCAGATGAACACTGGCTTTACCTGCTTATTGATAAGCATAATTCTTTACCGGAGCTTGTTGTACTTGATACTCAAAACCTGATCCTCAGGGCAACAATTCAACTTAGAGGTGAATTATTCAGTAAAATTGATGATCCTTTTGATCTAATGACCGTTTCACCTTCAGGAAAACTATTGCTGGTAATGACCTATGTAAATTACCCTTCGCTATTTACACCGATTGTAAATGTAATTGATACGGAAACATTTCAACTTGTGGATCAGATATTTCTAAATGATAAAGGTAAACCAACATATATTTCTTTTGCCATGCAAAAACCAGAAGAGTTGGTAAAGTTAAATGCAGGTTTAATCGATATTTTGATTGAGCTGGGATATATTACCGAAGAGCATGTACTGGCTGCTATTGATAAACTTGGTGGTAATGATGATACTCCTGAGATCTATAGTTCACGGGTACAGATGGGCGAAGATGAAACAGGATTTTCGCTTATTGACGATGAAATTGAATATGTAAAAGAAACCCCTGATGATGGTATGTCTTCAGCAGAGAAATATCCTGTATTAAGTAAATATGAACTTGATCCTTCTTTACTTCTGGCTTTTAAAGAAGACCAGATGAAACATTTTTCTTTTCTGCCAATTAACAAAATTGATGGCGTATTAACTTTAGCTGTAGCTAATCCGACTCATAGACATAATCTTAAACAGATTATCGAACAGAAATTTCCTGATCTGGAAGTCGTGATCATTGATTTTACAATTAATGAATTTAACCGGTTCATGAAAGAATTTTATTCAATAATAAAAGAAAAATATGACTCAATAATTGCCCGGCAAATAGAATCACAGGCTCAAAATCAGCCTGAAAGAGAGGAAGATAAGTTTCAGGCTCCTCCAAAACAGGAGAAAGAGGAGCCAAAGGAACTGATGAAACCGCCAAAACCAAATCCTAATTTGCGCCCTTTACCAAAAGATATTCCCCGGCCAAAAACTGATATGCCTCCTAATTTATCAGCTAATATTCCATCCGATGTCCGGCTGGCAGTCAGGGAAAAATTAAAAACCCTTGATCCTTCTATGATTGAAGAAGCAATTATGGCTATTTGTATGGAAGATTTTCACAGTATCTGGGGAGTAGAAGTAAGTAAAGAAATAATAGAAAGACACCGAAAAATAATCCGCAAAGCAAAAGATGAAATTTTGGAAAAGGATTATGCCTTTATTAAAATAGAGAATCTAGTTGGTGCTTTTTCCCTGGAAATAGTTGTAAACCAGGAAAAACTTGTTGTTATGCTAAAAACATTGACAGAACTGGCGGCAAAACAGTACCCGCCTGCGCAACAAATGGCCTCGCAGCAAAATGTGGTAAAACAATCTACTCAGGAAACAGCCGTAACTATTGAAACAAAATGCCAGAAGTGTAGTACTCCAATCCCACCGGAAATAGATATCTGTTCAAAATGCTCAAGAGAAACTGATTATAAATCACAGAGTGAGGATATCAGGTCCCCTGCCTCACCCAGCCCGCTGGCGAATCTTAACGAAGGCCATCTGCTGATTTCTGATTCTATCAGGAACCGGGTTCTGGAGCTGAATGAAGCAGGCCAGATTACCTGGCAGCTTGGAAAAACAAGAGCTGATGCAGAAAAAATTTCCCCTTTCAGTGCAATTCGCCTTAGAAGCGGCACAACGCTTGTTACTGATTCAGAGGGCGATCGAATTATCGAATTTACAAAATCAGGAAGGATTTATTGGGAACTAAAAAACAGAGAAGGGTTTCGGGACCTTTATCTACGAAGACCTGTGCAGGCAATACGCCTGATAAATGGTAATACTTTGATTGTGGATCAGGGAAATCATCGGGTATTTGAAATAAATCATCTTGATAAAATTGTCTGGCAATATGGTATTACCGCAACCGTTGGCTCTACCAATTCAAAATTATATAGTCCAAGCTATGTACAACGGCTTAGCAATGGTCATACACTGATTACGGACACGGATAACCACAGGATAATCGAAATTGATGAAAATGATGAGATTATCTGGCAGTATGGAAATATTAAAAATAAATTGGGAAGTGGCTACGGGTCAGGAAGAGATCAGCTAAATTCGCCAATGTTTGCTTCAAGGCTGGAGAATGGAAATATATTAATAGTTGATACCGGAAATAGTCGAATCCTTGAGATTAATCCCGATAAGCAGATAGTTTGGCATTTTTCTACCAGCGCAGACGACGGGGGGCCGATTAATACAATTCCTCAGAAAGCTTACAGGTTAAAAACAGGACATACTGTTATTCTTAGTGCAGAACAGATAATTGAGGTTGGAATTCAGTGCCAATTGATTTATATCAGGCAAATTGAATATCTTCCCAAATCACCAAATTTCAAAGAAGAATCTATTTCTGCCGAAGAAGACAAAATAATCTCTGACAGACTTTATAAAAAAACAGAAGAAAAGGCAAAGCAGGCCAGCAATACTTATGTAAAAAATATGTCCAGTTTGTCTGAGCTTGAAGTTGCACTTATTGACAGAGCCAATCATAAAATATTGATTGTTAACCGTTATAAAAATATAGTCTGGCGGTTTGGTGAGGCTGTTGAAGACAATAAAAATTATCTGGAAAGGCCACAATGTGCCGAGTTGATCAAAGATGAATATGTAATCATTGCAGATACTGATAATCACCGGGTAATGAAAATCTACCGGCCAACTAAGGAAATAGTCTGGCAATATGGTATAAACGGAGCAATGGGAAGTGGAAATAATCAGCTTGGACATCCTCGTTCAGCTACTCTTACCCTGGATAATAATATTATTATCACTGATCAGTATAGTTCCAGAGTATTAGAAGTAAATATGCAAAAGGAAATTGTATGGACTTTTGGTGGCTGGGAAAATGGTAATAGTCCTCTTAATGCTCCATATTATGCAGAAAGATTGCCTGATACCCATACACTTATTACTGACTGGAGTAATCATACTGTTCTGGAAGTAGATCTTGACGGTAATATTGTCTGGATGTACGGAACCGCAAAAACGCCAGGAAATGGTAAAAATCAGTTAATGTACCCGGAAAAAGCGATTAGGGTCCAGAATGGTAATACTATTATTGCTGATACCAGAAATAATAGGGTAATTGAAGTCGATTATTCAGGTCGGATAGTCTGGGAATTTTTTAATTATAAAATAGGAAATATGACCCGGCAGCTAAGTAATCCTTCTAATATTTACCGGCTTGAAAACGGTAATACAGTAATTATCCATAATTCAAACAAACAAATAATTGAAGTAAGTAAAAACTCTGAAATATTATGGCAATATCAGATACCAATGGAAAGAAGATAAGGATGTTCCTGATTAAAAAATATTGGTTTTTCATAATGGCTGTTTTTTGTTTTAGCTGTGAATTCCCGGATATACCACCTTCTGTTTCTGAGTCAAGCCCTGAATTTTCTCTCGAAGAAAATGCTGTCAGAATTGGTAATATTATTTCTCAGGAAGATAAACAAACACTTGTAATATTATCTCCTGTAACCGGTATAAGTGTAAAAGATGGAAAAATAAAATTAAATCAAGATATTGTGGTCAAAAATGAAAATATTATTATTTCATCAAAAAATAATATTTATGGCGAAAATGGTCTAATTATAGATTCAAAAAAATTGGGAAATGCCAATTTGAAATATGCAGGTTATGAGGTCAGAACTGAAATCATTCCACCGGAACATATCTCAGGCACTATTTCTGTAACAGCTTCGATAAAAGATATTAATAACAATAAATTAATCAGGTTTGTCCGTATTTTCCGAAAAACTACTCTTTCCAGGGCTTCTGAAGATACATGCAACTCAAAGGATGATAAAGCCTGCGAAAAGGAAATTATTAAAACTTTTGAGAATAATAGTAATACTTATCAGGCTGGTGTTGAGAAGGTAACGACAGAACATGAAATAGATCAAAACATTCTTGGTAAATGGATTTTAGCCACACCTTCTTTTTCATGGCAGGCAGATGCAAAAAAAATAAATGTTTCTTCTTTTAAAACCCAGGCTGCTGATGATTCATTTTTAGGAGGTCTTGTACCCGATGTGGGGTTTGGTTTGCCTACCCAGGATGCACAACCACAGCTTAAAGATATTTCATTGGGTTTTTTGGATATATCTTTTAATAAAACTTATGTCTGGACAAAAGGTGAGAATATTGTCAAAGGAACTCTTGAGGAAGTTATTCCCCGGACATATGCTGATGCCAAATTAACATACTGGAAACTTACTTTCGGAAGAGACAGTTTTTATATCTTTTCCAGAAATGGAAATGTTTATATTTATAATGCAGAAACGCATCTTTATTCTATTGAACCAAGAAGGTAATATAATTTACTTACTTTAAAGTAGTTAACTAACTGTTATTTTATTTTTCTGTAAATTAAAATTCAAAAAAGTAAAATTTAAAATAAAATCCATAAAACTATGATATAGTCTTGCTTAAAATAATAATAATAAGTTTTGTATATAATCTATATTTATTATGTGCATCTAATTTGATTATTTTTTGGAGGCGAAAAATGAAATCTGCTATAAAAAAGCGTGTTAATTTACTGTTAGTTTTAGCTATTGGTTTTGGGATGACAAACGGATGTTCAGTCTCATTACTTTCACCTGGAACGGGAAGTAGTACAGGAACAGGAAGTGATCCATCTGTTACAGTTACTAATTCTACAGCTCCGGCAACTGTTAAATGTAGTGATATTAAAGAGGATACTATTCTTAGAGAAAGGCCTGATGCGCCAATTGATTATGAAATTAATTGTAATTTAAATGTCGTAAAAGGTACTCTGACAATTGAGCCAGGAGTAAATATCATGTTCGATTCCGGTGGTGGTTTAAGGACAGAAGAGCAGGGAGCGATTAAGGCCGTTGGTACTGCTGATAAAGTGATAAAAATGTTTGGTAAAACACCTGCCAAAGGAGCATGGAGAGGAATATTTTTCGGCTCAAATAATGTGGATAACAGGATGGATTTTGTTGAAGTTGCTCATGCTGGTAGTGAAAAAGACTTTTGGATGTCAGAAAAAGCCGCTGTTGGGATTACTCAGCTGGAAGCCTCCAGGTTAAGCATTACAAATACAAAAATTTCTGAAAGTGATGGTTTCGGTTTATTTGTCACTGATGGAAGAAACTTAGCGGAGTTTTCCAATAATACATTTTCTAATAATGCCAAGGCAGGCGTTAGAATACCTTTTAACCATATGGGAAAGATGGATTCAGCTTCAAAATATGGTTTGGATAATCGGCCTAATAATTTTATCTATGTCGGTCTGGGAGCACAAAATGCATTTATTACAAGCCCGCAGACCTGGCATGTAACTGATGTACCCTATCGCCTTTTCAGAGATAGTGTATATGCTGGTGAAATTCAGTCAGATGTAACTATTTTACCGGGAGTGACTGTTGAAATGGGTGTAAACGGAAAAATATCAGTAGTAAATGAAGGTTCTTTAAATGCCACCGGAACTGAAGAAAAAAAGATTACTTTCAGGGGCTCACAGCCAGGAAAAGGGACATGGTTAGCTATTGCGTTTGAAAGTATGAATCCGAATAATAAATTAATAAATACAATAATTGATGGTGGTGGAAGCG
>CAYRDV010000362.1:0-6774 GCA_964422885.1 uncultured Candidatus Sericytochromatia bacterium | reverse complement strand
TATAAATTTTAAACTTTAATTCAGGAATCTTATAAATTTCTTTCCAATAATATGATATCTAATCTTTTTTTGGACATTATTTATTTATTCAGAAAATATGTATGTTTAATTACTAAATAGTATAGGTATTTTATATTAAAATAAAGCTATATGCACTTACATAGTTTTAATATATTTAGTTAAAGATTTGGAGTATTTAATATGGAATTAGCAATTTTTCAACTTGATGGTCTTATGTTTCTTCTCAGATGGGGACATTTTCTTTTTGGTGTGGCATGGATTGGTCTTCTCTGGTATTTTAATTTTGTTCAGGGTCCATTTTTTGCTGAAACCGAAGCCGGAGTTAAGACAGCAGCAACTCAAAAATTAGTGCCCAGAGCATTATGGTGGTTTCGTTGGGGAGCAATGTTTACTTTTTTAACAGGTTTATTACTTATGAGCCTAAAAATTCATCAGGCTGGCGGTATGGGATTATTTAGCACGTCATGGGGGGCAATGATTGTTCCAGGCGTATTAATGGGCCTAACAATGTGGTATAACGTCTGGTTCGTGATATGGCCAGCACAACAAAAAGTAATTGCTGCAGCAAATGGGGAAACTGTTGATAATGTTCCGGCTATTGCCAGAAGAGCATTTTTAGCATCCAGAACTAACACTTTATTTTCAATCCCGATGCTTTTCTTTATGGGTGCTGCAAGTCATTTGCCAATCCAGGTTCAAAATCCTATGGCAACATGGTTTATTCTTGTAACTGTATTAATCGGTGCGATTGAAGCTAATGCTCTTACAGCAAATAAAGGTCCAACCACAGAGCCTATTGAAACAATTAAATCTGTTATTACAAGTGGTTTGGTTTTAGCCGGAGTTTTATATTTTATAGCAGAAGCGTTACTTTAATCTATGATTAGCAAAAGAAAAGGATTTACTAAATTCTTTTTTTCTGTTTTTATTTCAACCTTTATCTTGTTTTCTTGTAGCAAAGAAGATAACAAAGAGGCCACAAATGAAACTGTAGAAACAAAAGTTGTAAATTCCGATAGTGATGAGGAAAAAGCAAAAAGAGGAAAAGCTGTTTATTTTTCAAATTGTATTTCCTGTCATAATACTAACCCAACACTTGATGGAAGTGTTGGGCCTGCTATTAAAGGCTCTGGTTTTGAATTATTAAAAGCAAGGATCCAAAACCTGAGTTACCCTGAAGGTTATAAACCAAAAAGGGATACAAAAATAATGCCTAAGCTCCCTCTTTCTGAAGATAACATTTCAGATATTGCCGCTTTTTTAAAATAAAATTCAGAATCATATAGACGTATAGTTATACGTCTATATGATAAAAAAAATAACAAACACTTATTTTATTTCAAAAACACCTTATTATTATTAATATATATAATCTTTATATATTAATAATAATTATATTTCTCTGTTTCTTATTTATTCTGTAAACCCATTTTTATAGATATAATTTATTTATAAGGTTTATTCCTTATTTTAAACTTATTTGATAATTGGAATTATAAAGCATACAAAACTAAGGCAAAGTCTATACATTAAGCATTTTATGAGGTACACTGAATCAGTTATTAAAATAATTTTTTATAAGCAACTTCTTTTTACCATAAATTTTGTTTTTTATGCTTATTTGTGAGGAAAAATGTTAGAAAATTTAAAAACTAATACTAAAGTTTTAGATGAACCGGAAATTACTCAGGATGCTGATGCTGTATCTCTGGCACATCGTGTAGATACTGATTATAGTGCCTCCCAAATTCAGGTATTAGAAGGAATAGAGCATGTCCGGGCAAGACCGGGTATGTATATTGGCAGCACTGGTGAAAAAGGGTTACATCATCTTGTTTATGAAGTTGTTGATAACTCTGTTGATGAGTCACTTGCTGGTCATTGTGACAGAGTTGAAGTAACCATTGAGGCAAACGGTAGTGTTACTGTTAAAGATAATGGAAGAGGTATTCCGGTTGATATCCATGCCAAAACAGGTAAATCAGCTCTTGAAACAGTTATGACTACACTTGGAGCTGGCGGTAAATTTGGTGGTGACAGTGGCTATAAAGTTTCAGGCGGATTGCATGGTGTTGGTGTCTCAGTCGTAAATGCTCTAAGTCTCTGGTGTGAGGTTGAAGTAAGATTACATGGAAACGTTTACTTTCAGCGTTATGAAAGAGGTAAAGCTGTTGAAGATGTAAAAGTTATTGGCCAGGATCCAGATGGACGTGGTACTACAACCCGTTTTTTTGCTGATGATGCAATTATGGAAACCCTTGATTTTCATTATGACACACTTGCTATCAGGCTTCGGGAAATTGCTTTTCTAAACAAAGGCCTGACCATAAAATTTTCTTCATTAAAAGAAGAAGAACCAAAAGAAGAAACTTTTCATTATGAAGGAGGTATTCAGTCCTTTGTTAAATACCTTAATGAGAATAAAGAACCTATACACCCGGAACCTATTTATGTTCAGGGAGTAAGGGACAATGTATCTGTAGAAATTGCGCTTCAGTATACATCAGGCTATTCTGAAACTGTTCTTGGTTTTGCAAATAATATTAATACACCAGATGGTGGAACTCATATTACAGGTTTCAGAAGCACTTTAACCAGAGTAATAAATGATTATGCCCGAAAATATAATTTATTGAAAGAAAATGAGCTAAATCTTACCGGAGAAGATGTACGTGAGGGTTTAACCTCTATTGTCAGCGTAAAAATACCTGATCCTCAGTTTGAAGGACAGACTAAAGCAAAGCTTGGAAATACTGAAGTTAGAGGTATTGTTGAACAAATTTTTACCGAAAATTTGGTACATCATCTGGAAACAAATCCAGCTTTGGCAAAATTGTGTATAAATAAATCACTGGATGCAGCAAGAGCAAGAGAAGCTGCCAAAAAAGCAAGAGATTTGGTCAGAAGAAAAAGTGTTCTGGAATCAGCAACTTTACCAGGTAAATTATCTGATTGTTCAGAAACAGATCCTGAATATACAGAAATATATATTGTGGAAGGTGATTCAGCTGGTGGCTCTGCCAAGCAGGGACGAGATCGCCGTTTCCAGGCTGTTTTGCCAATCAGAGGTAAAATTCTCAATATTGAAAGAGCCAGAGAAGATAAAATGTATGCCAATACCGAAATACAAGCTCTTTTAATTGGAACGGGAATTGCTGCCGCAAAAGATCTTGATAACAAATTTACTGAAGCTGATCTGGCAAAAGGTGATGATGAAGATTTTTATTTTAGTAAATTACGTTATGGAAAAATTGTTATTATGACTGATGCTGACGTTGATGGAGCACATATCAGGACACTATTATTAACTTTTTTCTATCGTTTTTCCAGACCATTAATAGATAAAGGTTATGTTTATATTGCTCAGCCTCCTTTGTATAAAATTGAAAAAGGCAAAAAAGTTACCTATGTTTATAATGATAAAGAACTTGAAAAGTATCAGCAGGAACATGGTAAAGATTTTCAGTTATCAAGATTTAAAGGACTTGGTGAAATGATGCCTCAGCAACTATGGGATACAACAATGAATCCTGAAACCAGAATACTTTTAAAGGTTACCAGTGATGATGCTGCTGAATCAGACAGGGTTTTTACAATGTTAATGGGTGATAAGGTTGAGCCAAGAAGAGAATTTATTGAAAAAAATGCTCTTTATGTAAAAAATCTAGATGTTTAAAAAAGAATCAGTTTAACCTTGTTAAACTGATTCTTTTTTGTAAGGAATTAAAATGGCAAATTTAGATCTGTTTCAAAAAAGCGAAAATGTACAAGTAATTTCCGATATGCTAAAACAGGAGTTTAATCGTCCTGTAATAATCAGCCAGATTCATACAATTAAAATTGGTGATGGTAATTCTCTTTTTTATGTAATTTCTGAAGATGGTTATCATTTATTGGTAAACATTATGGGAAGAAAAGTTCAGGAAGACACATTTTTATTTTGGATAGAAAATGTTGATTATGCTGGTAAATTATGTGAGTTTTTCTATGAACGTGATATTTTTGTTCTTACTTTTAACAGAGGTAAACAATTTAACAATGAATATCTTGCATATCATTACTGTTATGGAAACAGGTATCCTGAAATAAAATTTATCCCTCAGGAAAAATATTCGCTTTATTCGGAAATGATTTCAAAAAGTTTTAAAAAGCATAAATTAGAACTACCAAAAGAATTGATGATAACTGCTGATGAGATTGAATAACCATCAAATTTCATTAAAGCTGATTGTTGAAACAACATCAAGTTTATAATCAGGGGTAATTTCCATATATGATATGACCTGTATCCAAAAAAACTTTTTTTCAATAAATCTACGGAAATAAAGACGTATATCTGGCCTGCAAATTATAGGAATATTTTTGAATCCATGAGAAAGGCACCATTCTTCACTTTTGGTAATCTGTTCCATTAGTTTTGCGGTTAATATACCATTTAATTCGAGTCTGGTTTCCTCGTTTGTTTTAACAATGTTTTTTCTTATACATTCTTCAACTTCATCACTTAGGGTAATTACTCTTAAAGGGACTCTGGTATCCATTTTTTCACTTTCAGTTATACTTTATAAGTATTTAGGGGAATTATACTTAATTTTACTTTGGGAAGTGCTTAATAGCCAATAATTTTTTTAAAGGATTTGGTATAAGAAAATAATTTTTAAATTGCTAGAAATTTTAATAATAGTTATTGTAATATATAAAATATTATTAAATTTATTAACTATGGCTGGAGATAGATATTCAGAAGCTGAAAAATGGAATGTTTCAATAATATATTATAAACTAGCTCTTTATTTAAGCCCTTTTAACTTTAGTATAATGCTTGAATTAGGAAATTCTTTTGCAGAACAGGAAAACTTTAATCAGGCTCAAAAATATTATCAAAAATCTCTAAAACTAAACCCTAATTATCCAGAGGCACTGATTAATCTTGGACATTTATATATAGATCAGGGAGAATGGCAACAGGCTGATCAGTTTTTTAATAAAGGCTATCGGTTAAAACATGGTATTCCTTATAACGAAGGTAATTATAATCTTCTGGATTATGTACCAGCTAAGGATTCTATAATTATTACCAAACATAAAATAAAACATGATATTGAACAATTAGAATATTTACTTAAACAAAATTGTCTTCCTGAAATATTTAAAAAAGTTTTAGCTAATTATCAGGAATTAGACCAATCATTACCTGAGTCAGAACCAGGAAAATTTTTAATCACTTTAAATAATATGCAAAAAAGTAAAATTGAAAATGTTTATGGTCGAAACCTATATATTGAACCAGTGCAAACAACAAAAAAGCAAATTATAAGCACTGAGCTTGAATTTGCTGATATTCAAAATGACTTTCTCAAAAATATCCCTAATTTTACCTTTTTTGATAATTTTTTAACTAAAGAAGGACTTGAATCATTAAGACAATATTGTCTTTGCTCAACAATCTGGAATATTTATCAAAATAGCTGGGGTTATATCCGGTCATATATCGATGATGGTTTTAGTTGCCCTCTTTTATACCAGATTGCTGATGAATTAAGAAATAAATTGCCTTTAGTTTTTAGAAATCTATCAATCATAAATATGTGGGCTTTTAAGTATGACAGTAAATATTCTGGCGTAGTCACTCATGCAGATGAGGCCATTATTAATGTAAATTTTTGGATAACCCCAGATTCTGCAAACCTTAATTCTGAAAGTGGAGGAATGGTTGTTTATCCTGTAGAAGCTCCATCTGAGTGGAATTTTAAAAAATATAATACTGATACAAAACAGATTCATCAGTTTTTAGAAAAAAACAATCCAAAGAAAATTATTATCCCTCATCGCCAAAACAGAGTTGTTATTTTTAACTCAAATATGTTTCATGAAACAGATTCTTTTAACTTTCAAGATGGCTATGAAAACAGGAGAATAAATATAACTTTACTTTTTGGGAAAAGGAAAAAATAGCATTCTCTCTAAATTTTATGTATACCTAATTTTAATAGATATTAGTCAATCGCCTGATAATACTATAAAATATAGAGTGAAAAATCGTGAGTCGTGAAAGGGAAGAATTTCTCTTAAAGGTGAGTTATCTGCTCACAAGCCACTTATGTAGTAAATATTTAGAAAAAGGAAATATTATGCCGATTATTACAATAGACGGTAAACAGATAGAAGTTGAAAAAGGAACTAATCTTATCCAGGCAGCACAGAAGATTGGTGTAGAAATTCCTCATTATTGTTATCATCCTGGCTTAAGAGTTGATGGTAATTGCAGAATGTGTCTTGTTGAAGTAAAAGGCCCCAGAGGATTTATGCCCCAGATTGCCTGTAATACTCCATGTACTGACGGGCTTGAAATAAAAACTGATACTCAGCAGGTAGCAGATATGCGCAGAGGAGTAATGGAATTTTTATTACATAATCATCCCATTGATTGCCCAATCTGTGATCAGGCTGGTGAATGCAGGTTACAGGATTATTATATGAGATATGGAAAGTATGATAACCGTTCCATTGTTGAAAAAGTTAATAAAGATAAGGTTGTTGATATTGGCCCTCTGGTTGTTCTTGATCAGGAAAGATGTGTACTTTGTTCCAGATGTGTCAGATTTTGTGAAGATATCTCAAAAACTAGTGAACTTGTGATTACAAATCGTGGTGTTCATTCGCAAATTGAAGTATTTCCTGACACAAAATTAGAAAATAATTATTCTGGTAATGTTGTTGATATTTGCCCTGTAGGTGCTCTAACAAGTAAAG
>CAYRDV010000361.1:0-6783 GCA_964422885.1 uncultured Candidatus Sericytochromatia bacterium | reverse complement strand
ATATTGATAAAATGCCAATAAGAGAGATAAGTGTTGGTCCTCTTGGATATATTACCGTAAAAGAAAATGACAAAACCCTTATTGAAGATGGTTTTATTACAACACCAATGAACAATGCTGATTTAGGAATTATTACCGATCAGGCAGCTGTACTTTGGTTTGATAAAATGAGTACTCAGGAAAGTAATTCCCTTTCAAAAAGAAGAAAAGAGTTACCATTACCACTTTTCAGACCCATTCATTATTAGATAAAAAATCATTTGAAATTAAATTAGCTTTGTGTTATACTTAACTTAAGTTTAAGTTAAGGAGTATTTAACTTTATGAAAAGATTATTAGCATCACTTTTAGCAACAGCTGTATTATCCGGTTGTAATTCTACTGCCAATTTTACCCAGCCAGAAATGGATATTAACAATGTATCTGCTTTAACAACATTCACTCCCCAGGCAGGCTCTTTAAATGGTGAGCTGTTGATAAACGGAGCTTTAAATTCCCAGATGCTTCCAAATACTCCTGCGCAATGGTCTTTTAGTTTTAAAGATCAGGCCGGACAACCAGTAACTCAATTTGATCTGGAACACTATAAATATATGCATTTAATAAGTGTAAGTAGTGACCTTTCAACTTTTTCACATATGCATCCAACTCTTAATAATGATGGCTCCCTTAAAATTGATGTAAATAAGCCCAGTACAGATCCCGATAATCAGGATACAAAAAGCGTTACTCCAAAAGCAGGAAATTATTTTTTATTTACTGAAGTAAAACCAAAAAGCCAGAAACTGATGCAAACCAGATTCAATGTAAATACAAAAGGGGCTGAATCTCCTCTGCCAATTAATGTAGACCCTCAGATAGAACCAAATAAATATCAAAAATTCTTTAATGAAAAAAGCGTTTTAGGAAAACCTGGTGACAAATACAAAGTCCATTTGCATGTTTACAAAATGGGCCAGGGTGATGGTGGCATGATTCATTTTATTTATAATATTCAAAAAAATGTAAGTACCTCCGGGGCCCCCAATTATCAGGATGTAAAAGACTTACAAAGCTGGCTGGGAATGGATGGACATGCAATAGTAGTAAGTAAAGCTGGTAACACAGCTAAGGATAAAATATTTATGCATTTACATGCAGGCCATCATGATCATGGAGATTTAAACATTATGACAAAGGTATATCGTGAAGCAGCAGGCCCAAAAATAGAATTTGTCCTTGTTGGAGCTTCAATACCACCTGCTGGTGTATATAAAATCTGGTGTCAGTTCAAACACCAAAACCAAATTTTTACAGCGCCATTTGTAGTTCAGATATAAAATAGAACTTTAGACCCATTCAAAAATGAATCTTTCTTCTCATGTTTTTTTTTCTAATTTAAATCATAATAAAATAAATAAAATGCTAAATTGGCTCTTTATTTTAAAATTGGTTTAGTATATAATGTTAATTAAGAGTTAATTATCTTCATCTAAATTAGGGCTAAAGAGGTATACAATGAACAATTCTGGAATCCTTGAAGAATATAGTGTTTCAATTAATGGTAAAAAAACCAATGACTTCTCAATGCTTTCAGATAGTCTTCCTCCAGAAGTCGCTATTTTGCTCCAAAGTCAGTTAAACGTTATTAAAAATGATAATGATGTACGGGTAAAAATTGCCGAGACTATTTCACCTGAAAAAAATGACCCTGTACAAAAGGAAATTGAAGCATATTTAAATGCTAAAAAACATGAAAGCATGGTTCGCTCAATACCTGAATATGTTCAAAGAGCAATTGAACAACGTGAAGCCCTGGAAAAAATAAAAAATTATGAAAAAATATTTACGATTTTTGAATCAGGAGTAGCACTTGGAGTTGTTACTGGTCAAAGCACAAAAGAAGAAGTTATTGAACTTTTAAAAAATTACAGCAAAGTAGTTTTTGATGCCAACGATAATAATCCGATTTTCTTTTATCATGATATTTCCTTTCAGGTTTATTTTAATGAAAATAATATAGTTCAGGAAATTAAGTTTGAAAATGGTTATAAGGGCAGGACAACTAAAGGCTTAAAAATTGGCGATAATATTCAGAAAGCTATTGATATTTATGGTCAGCCAAAAATGAAATCACCCAAAGGAGCAATATGGGATAGATTTGCAATATTTTGTGAAAATAATATTATTACTTCTATCAGAATCCAAAATTAATTAAAAATTTCCTTAAATATTGAATTGCACCAATTTTTTGCGATTTATTTTTACTTACTTTTTCAGATCTTCCAGCCTTGTTTTTAATATATTTAAGGCATCTAAATATTCTTTAGTATGGTTAAACTGCCTCCCATTTCTGTCAAAGATACGTTCTGTATTCTGTACTTTAAAAATAAAGGTCTCAATTGTACGGCACTCTGTTGTTTGTGGGCTTCCAGGTGGTACAACTGTGTCTGCCTCTGCTAATCTTGCTATATCAAGCACTTTTAATAAATTTATTAAATCACTTATCTGTCCCTGGGTCAGAATTTTAGTTTCTGTTTTATTATCTACTTTATACATATAGGTTCCATCTTCTTTAACTTCATGGGTTATGCCCAAAGAGGCAATATCTCCACATTCATTGCTACTGGTGACTCTTAGAGATAAACTGTAGATGTAACTTTCGTTAGGTCCCTTTTTTAATTCTTCCAGTTTGTTTTTTAACCTTTGCAATGCAGTTATATAATCTGCGGTGTGGGTTCTTAATCTGGCATTTCTATCAAATGTTCTTCCCTGATTGTTTACTAACATGGAATAGTATTCAACAGTACGACATTCCTGTGTTTGAGGACTATCAGGCCCCAGGACCACATCTTTTTCAGCCAGTCTGGCAATATCTAGCTTGCCAAGCAGGTTTTTTAAGGATGTTAATTCGCCCTCTGTTAATTGTCTGCTTTTTGTTTCGGAGTTATCTCCTGATAGGTAAGTAAACATACCTAGTGCATTTATTTCAAAAAGTGTTCTGTCCCCCAGATTACACTCTCCGATTTGATAAACTTTTAAGGGGATATTATAGCTGTATTGTGTTGAAGGTGTAGGAGTTGGTACAGGTGTTGGGCTTGAAGTTGGGGAAGGTATTGGTGTCGGACTTGAAGTAGGACTAATAGTTGGGGTTGGAGTGGGAGTTGGTGGAATTGGCCCACATGATGAAACTAAAGATAATGCGGTAAGAACGGGAATTATTATGGGCCGAATGGCCTTTTTTTGTGTCATTTTTACCTCCGTATGGAATAAAATAACCTTTAATTTTTTTAATTAATTTACTCCATTTAAATATTAATATAAGTATATAAATTATTGTAAACATTTTTTTTGACTGCTGTTTAATAAAAAAAAAATTCTATTCAATAAAGTAATCAAAGAGTTTTAAAAATAGTATAAAAATTATTGTTTTTTATACTATTATAATTAAAATAGCTAATTTTTGTATATTTAGTTCTATTTTATTTTTATTTTATTCTTTTATTTTATAAAAGATTCAAAATATAATTAAGGTATAATATTAAGATATATAAAGTATTTTTTTCAGGAGACTAATTATGGGATATGAAATTAAAAATTATAGTAATCTTTTGGATAAATTATCAGGGTTTTTATCTAAGACACAATTAGAAGCTCATTTTAAGTTATATGAAGGTTATGTGAATAAGTTAAATGAAATTGAAAAAAAACTAAAGAATGAAGATCCATCAAAAGCAAATTATTCTTTCAATGAATTTAGTGAGCTAAAAAGAAGAGAAGCTGTTGCTTTTAATGGAGCATTTTTACATGAACTATATTTCGAAAATCTTGGTAATGAGGGAGCAGAACCCTCCGTTAAATTAAATGGTGATATAAAAAAAAGGTATGGTACTCTGGATAAATTATTTTCGATTCTTGCAGGAATAGCTATATCAGAACCAGGTTGGGCACTTTTAACATATAACCGGATAGACGGACAATTACATACTTATTTGTTAGAGGAACATCATATTGGATTACCGGTTCATCAGGAATTAATACTTGTGATTGATTCATGGGAACATGCCTATATGATAGATTATGGAATAGCTAAAGATAAATATATGGAAGGTATATTTAAACATATTAATTGGGAAATAGTAAATAAACGATATTATAAAATTCTCCAAAAAAACAGTGATTATGTTAATACCGATTTTGAAGAAGTGAGGCCACTTCGTTGAGTGAGGTCAGACAGCTAAAGCTGTCCTAGTGAGGAGGAAGTGAGGGAGAAGTAAGAGTTTAAATAATAGGAACAATCAAGCTTGTTCATTACAACAAATTTTATCTTTCACTTCTTTACTTCCTCCTCACAGACAAGGCTTCCTTGTCGCCTCACAGGTAAACTTGTTTACCGCCTCACTTCCCCCTCACTTCTTCAATCCTCTGTAATTGCAAATTCGCATTTCCGACAGATAAAATTATCTGGTGCATTTTCTACTCCATAAGCCCAGCGTTTTAGCTGAGACATTTTGTCGCTTCTTAATATCTGTTCCAGAGCTTCGGTTTTTAGATCACCGATAATATAATCTTCTTTAAAATCCTGGCAACAAATAAAACATTTGCCTTCAGAATTTATATGAACCCAGTTAAAAAGACGGCAGAAATTACTCATACAACCTCTTAGCTTTTTTTTATTGAATTTGGGCTGGCTCAGATTTCCTGCTCTGTTTACAATTATTACAGGATAAACATTTGCACCGGAAAAAGCATTAAAATATTGTTTTACTTTTTCCAGCCGGGCCAGATGTTCTTTTGACAAATCTCCAAGTACCGAAATACTCATTTTCATACCACTAGAAAGAGCATAAGTGACATATTTCAATACCTTATCCAGATCTTTAATGCCTTTTAATTTATAATATTCTTCTCCATCAACCGAAGGTAAATTTAATATGAGGCTATTTACCTGATTTTCCAGCAAAAAATCGGTTAAATCTGGTTTTAAATTTGAACCATTGGAAATGAACCAGTAATGGAAACCATGCTCTCTGATTTTTTTTATCCATAGTTTAAATTTGGGATCTATTGTAGGCTCATTATAACTGCTTAAAGTAATATATTCTATGTTGAGTTTATATGGTTTAAGCTGTTCCAGAATTGAGTCAAAAAGCTCTTCGGAAATATAGTTTACACCCCTTGGATCTCTTGATACCGGGCAATAAGTACACCGTTGGTTACAAATAGTATTGGTGTCAATCTGAATAAATTTTAAAAAAAATTCTTTGTCCTGATTCACTTTTTCAGGAATCAGCATTTTATTTTCTTTTAATTTTAAAAATGAATTTTGACCAAAAGAACTGATAATATCCTTTTCGTCCAGGTGATTTTTTTGGATATTGTTTAAGAGCCTGACTTCATCCCTTGTCAGTTCTTCAGTTTTTGCTGAAAAAGGATTAAAAGCCTGATATTTCCCATTTTCGTAAGTACAGTTTATATAATCAGATTTTTTGTATTTTACTGAGTAGGACATATACTCCAGTTTAGCATATTTATCTGGTTGTTTTTACGGCACGGGAATTAGTAGCGGGTTCGGGCTTAGTATATTTGGCAACTATCTCAGCATTAACTCCATTATGTCTGATTATATCAGTAAAAGCATATACTGATCTGGTTGGAACCCTTTTCATTGTAGGATCAACCAACGCATTAATGGAATAAAGTCCAAATCTTGGCCGGAAACTTCCCCATTCATAATTGTCAGTAATTGACCAGTGATAATAACCAATAACCTGAGCTCCACTGGATATTGCCTGCTGCATATATTTTACATGCTCAACCAAAGATCCTTCTCTTGTCCAGCCATCTGCCCTTGGCATAAGATCTTCAGTAGCCATACCATTTTCAGCGATCATTACTGGTTTATTATATTTTTTCTGATAGTACATAATTGCATCATATAACCCGGAAGGATAGTTTTCCATTAACCATGGTTTGGTAATGTTTAATACCTGATTAATTGTCCTGAATCTGTAATAATAATCAAAAGCTACATAATCAAACTTGCCAAGTTTACCAACTCCTGAATCTGCTCTTGGGCGTATCTGATCGTCTGGTAATGGTCTGCCACGTAAATCAGTTTCCTGCAATTCTTCTGCAAGTGTTTTTTGTCTGATCGATTTTGTCTGTAATTTATTATCTTCAAAAAATACTTTTGGATCCAGGGTTATACGCCCGGTATTTGCTGATTCAAAAAACCAGTCGGTATCTAAAATATTTTGTTCAGTGAGGGTGGTAACTGCGGAGGAACTGTCAAATTCCCCTCCTGGTGGTGGTGTAATCGGCCCAAAAGGTTTTGGTAAAACATAAAATACATTTGATGAAACCATAGCATCAGGATCTAAGCTATGAATCAGATCATAGGCTTTGTCATGTGCTTTAAGAACGTTCCAGCAAGCTCTTAGAGTTGCAAACGGATTATGTTTACCGGGAGGAGTTGCTCCCACAAGATAAGCACCCGGAACCCAGATATTTGGCTCGTTAAAAGTAAGCCAGTACCGTATATCTCTGCCATATTCCCTGACAACTTTTTCGGTAAATCTTAAAAAGTAAGGAATAAACTCTGGGTTTTCAAGACCTACCTTATTTCCTGGTAAATCATCAATCAGCCATTGAGGATAATTAAAATGAACAAGTGTAACCAGAGGAGTCATCCCTCTTTCTCTAATAGCATTTAACAGGTTATGATAAAATTGAATTCCGTTGGGATCAAAATACCCTTCTCGGGGTTCAATCCGGCTCCATTCGATACTGAAACGAAATGAG
>CAYRDV010000360.1:0-6801 GCA_964422885.1 uncultured Candidatus Sericytochromatia bacterium | reverse complement strand
CTATAGTTCCTATATTTACATGTGGCTTGTTTCTTTGAAATTTCTCTCTTGCCATAACTGTTTTTAAACTCCTATTTATTTCAAAACTAAAAAGTCTTTAAAAAGAATTTTAAATTGCTGAATTTCAGCTGAGAAGCCCACGACGAGACTTGAACTCGTGACCTCATCCTTACCAAGGATGTGCTCTGCCAACTGAGCTACATGGGCAGGTTTACATGGGAGGAGAAGGATTCGAACCTTCGAACTCGTAAGAGGGCAAATTTACAGTCTGCTGCCATTGACCGCTCGGCCATCCTCCCTTTCAGGAATTATTTTACTAACCCCTAAGGCTTTAAACCTCAAAGCTGGTGAAGGGACTTGAACCCGCAACCTATTGATTACAAATCAATTGCTCTACCAATTGAGCTACACCAGCAAACGCCTTTATTAAAGACTAAATACAATTTATAACAATAATAATAATTCTAGTCAAGTATATAATAAAATTTAGTACTGAGGCAGGTAAGCTTACAATTTCCCTATACCAGTGGTTTATAACGATATAGCATTATAATTAAAGTTATATTTGAATCTTTAAATTAATAGAAGTTTTGTAAAAACAGCATATTAGTCACTATTTACAAAACTTTAAATTGATAAAATATTATATATTATAATTAGATGGTTTTAAAAATTAAAAAATTAATAGATAATCTGCAAATAGGTTAATTAAAAATGCCAAGGAACCAGAGTTCTGATAAGGTTAGCAAAACTAAAAATATATATAATGATATAAATAATGGAGTTGTTAAAAAGAACATTACAAAAAACTTAAAAAAACCGAAAAAATCTGTTTTTAAAAGTTTTTTAAAATCTGTTCTTAAAATATTTGTTATTTTTATGATTTTGGGTATTTCTTTATTAGCTGGAGCAACTGTTGCCGTTTGGTCGTTTTCATCAAGGCTGCCTGATATATCAAAAATTCAGGAATATACTCCCAGTGAAACAAGTGAAATTTATGATATAAATAACCGCTTACTTGCCAAACTTCATGACGAAGAAAACAGAACTATTGTTCCTCTTAAAGATATTCCCCTCCATGTTCAGCAGGCTGTTATCGCTATGGAGGATGAACGCTTTTATTCACATATAGGGGTAGATCCAAAGGGAATTGCCAGGGCAGGAGCCAGTTTTTTTAACAAAACTCTGGTAAAAGGTGGAGCAAGTACGATTACCCAGCAACTTGCCCGAAACTTATTTCTTACTCCGGAAGTAAAAATTACCCGAAAAATTGCTGAATGGATGCTTGCCATTAAAATTGAGCGAAAATTCTCCAAATCAAAAATACTGGAACTCTATTTAAATCAGGTTTACTGGGGGCATAATGCTTATGGCGTTGAAGCCGCTTCAAAAACTTTTTTTGGAAAAAGTGTCAAAGATCTGGGCCTGGCGGAAGCCTCTTTAATGGGAGGATTGCTGAGCAGCCCCGAATATTATTCTCCTCTGAGAAACTTTAAAGAAGCAAAAAGAAGGCAGGTTCTTACTCTTTCCAACATGGTCAGAAACGGATATATCAGCCAAAGTATTGCTGAAAAAACAAAACAGGAACCAATTAAACTTTTTAACCTAAAAAGGAGCTATAAATTTGTCAATCCATACTTTACAAGTTATGTAATTTCAGTATTGACTGATAAATATGGTGATAATCTGCTCAGAAAGGGTGGCTTAAAAGTATATACAACAATGGATCCAAAAGCTCAGGTCCTTGCAGAAAATCTAATCACTACTGAAATCCCCAAACTGAAAAAAACTAACAATATAAGCCAGGGGGCTCTGGTATCACTTGATCCCAATACAGGTTTTATTAAAACAATAGTTGGGGGTATCAGTTATGAACAAAGCCAGTTTAACAGGGCAACACAGGCAAAAAGACAGCCAGGTTCCTCTTTTAAACCATTTGTATATGCTGCCGCTTTTAAAGAAGGAGTAATAACTCCCAATAGCATTGAAGTTGATGGGCCTATCAGTTACCCTGATATGTCAGGCGTATGGAGTCCCAAAAATTATGATGGTCATTACAGAGGAGCTTTAACAATAAAGGATGCTTTCAGAAAATCTATAAATACAATAGCCGTTAAAACCTTAGATAAAATTGGGGTTGATAAAGTAATTGAGGCTGCAAAAATATTAGGTATTGAAAGTTATATACCGCCAAATCTTTCTATTGCTTTAGGTTCTGCTGAAGTAACCCCTCTTGAAATGGCTGGTGCATATGGAACCTTTGCAACAGGAGGAAAGAGAGCCAGGCAAATTACCCCGATCTTAAAAATATTGGATAGAAATGGAAATGTTATTGAAGATTATTCATATCAGGAAGTTGATCAGGTTTTTGATCACAAAGCTATAGATCTGGTTAATGAATGTGCCAAAGCTGTGGTTGAATCCGGTACAGGTACAGCAGCCCAGATTCCTGGCAGAATTATTGCTGGTAAAACAGGTACTACAAGCGATCACAGGGATTCATGGTTTATAGGATATATTCCTCAGTTAGTAACTCTTGTCTGGATAGGTAATGATAATAACTCCAAGATGTGGCGTGTAACTGGTGGAGGTTTTTGTGCACCAATCTGGAAAAAATATATGGAAGTTGTTACTAAAGGTATGCCTGTAAAAGATTTTCCAAAAGTTAATGATGATAAAAAAGGTAAAAACATTGCAAAAGGTGGAAAAGAAGGGAACAAAATAACAGGTATTGCCAGTAAATCTAAAAAAGCTTCAACTGAAGATACTGAGCATATTACTAATAATAGTGATTCCTCAAGTGAAATATCTAATAAGCCTGAGACAGAAACTGAAAATGATGAAAATTTAAACTCTGATGACATGTCAAATCTTGATGCAGTAGAAATAACCAGTGAAAATAAACCAAAAACAAAAGCAACTAAAAATTCAGCTGTAAAAAAAGCAACAAAAACTACAGAAAAAGCGGCTTTGGAAGAAAAACCTAACTCACAACCAACACCTATTCAAATCATAATCCCTAAAAAAGAACCAAAAAAGAATACAAAAAAGCTGGATGAAGAATTAAATTCAGCAATGGAAGATTTAAAAAGCGTAAAAGAAATCTATGATAATCGTTAGTAGATATATGCCATGGCATGTCTCTATCGTTATTTAACCAAACGTTAATCTTATGTTACCCATATCTTAACTTTAAGTTAGCAAGATTTTAAAATAGAGGTCTATATATTAAACATAAGGTTAAATTTAAGGTTAGTTTAGTTTAAGAAGGAGAAATGTTATGCCAAGCAGTGTTTCAGTAAATTCAATTGTAAGTGATATTATGGTTAAATACGACCGTAATAATAACGGTGTAATTGACACAGAAAACAGAGGTTTTTTACGTAGTAATGAAAGCTCAAGATATACTAGTAATAACTGGAGTACTGATGATAGTGTAAATCTTTCTTCAACCCGCTACTCAAGAGAAAAATTATTTGCTGCTGCTGATGCATTTGGTAATAATGATCAAAAAGTAACAAGACAAGAATTAACAAATTATATTACTGCTAACTATGATAAAAATACCAGTGGTGATCTTGAATCCAGAGGGTGGAAATTCTGGAAACCAGCTAATGAGCTTGAAGTTTTCAACAGAGAAATGGGTGAGACTTCACATACAAATTCAGTAAGTATCCCTACAAACACAAAACCAACTTACAGTGATCCTTATATTAATAATAAGCCTGTATACAATGATCCATTTTCAAATAGTAAACCAGGAAGTGTTTATAGTGATCCATTCTCCAACAAACCTAGCAACAATAAACCAGTAAACAGTGATCCTTTTTCCAGCAAACCAGCAACTGGTGGTGGAGTATACAGCGATCCTTTTTCCAGCAAACCTAGCAACAGAAAACCAGTAAACAGCGATCCAATCTCCAGTAAACCATCAACCGGTGGTGGAGTATACAGCGATCCTTTTTCAAATAAAACCAGTGGCTCAAGCAGCAAACCAAGCAGTGTAAATAGTGATCCATTCAGCAAAAAGTAACTTTAAATAAAAAAGCTGTGCGAAAGCACAGCTTTTTTATTGGGAAAAATAATCAATTTCCTCCTGGAAATTTAATAATGGATATTCTGATTTTAACTCTTTAATCAATTTTAGCTGAGTCTGAGTAAAATTTTTATGGGCTTCTGAGTCAGGATTTTTTGGGCGGTGGTTTCTTGCCTGAATGATTTTATCTATCTTGTTTAACATCTTTAAGGTATTTTCATTCATATATGTTTCACTGAATTTATCCCATATATATTCAATAGCCGTGTCATTCGGATGAATCATATCTTTTCCGTAAAACCGGTAATCTCTTAGATCATCCATCATAATTTCGTAAGCCGGAAAATACTCTACAAAATCAAATTCTTGTTTGAGAAGTTGAGAAAGCATAATTAAAGTTGCTTTGCTTAACTGGTTTTGCTCTGCTCCGAATTTCATATATCTGATGGGACTGACAGTAAGGATAATTGTTAATTTTGGATTTAATTTTTTTAACTGTTTGATTATTTCTTTCCAGTAATAAATAATGTCATCTATTTTAAGCATATACTGAATAAATTCTTTTTCCGGTATTTTATGGCAGTTTGAAACAATTGACCTGGTTTTTTTATACATATATACATAAGCTGAGCCAAAGGTTATGGTAAGAAAATCTGCTTCTCTTAAAAACTCCCTGCTGATTTTAAGACTATTATTTATTTTTTCCAGTGACTGGTCTTTGTTATCAGAAGAGAAATTACTATGATGATAAAAACTATGCCACTGCTGATTATAAAAGATTAGAGAATTTTCTGTAAAAGTATAATCTCCCATAAGCATATTGATTGCATAGTGAATAGAAGTAGGATTGTATAGTATTCCAAAAGGGTTTACGTTTATTTCAAATTTATAATGATTGAAATAATTTGCAATATTTTCGGCAAAACAGGAACCAAGAGTTAGTATTGATTTTGAATGCTCTATTATTAATGGGGATTTTTTTAGTTTTATTTCGGTTCTAAACGATGACATAAATCATGATTTTTGTTGTAGAGACATGCCATGGCATGTCTTATTTAAATAAATTTTCAAAGGCTTTTACCATCAACTCCTGTTGAGTATTATTTAATTTTCCAAGTAGTGCTTCCGCAACCCGGTGATGCAGTTTTTCATGCTCTTTGTTCGCTTCCAGACCCTTTTTAGTTAAACGGATAATTACAGCCCTTCTGTCTGTTTCATCTTTGTCCCTGTAAACAAACGCCTTTTTTTCAAGTTTGTCAATTGTTGCTGACATTGAAGGTCTTGATACTCCAATCTTGTCAGCTATTTCAAATAATTTTGCATCAGCAAGACTACCAATAACTTTTAGGGTATGTAATTCGCTATAAGTTAATTCGGAAAGATCACTTTTCTGAATTTCTTCAGTTTCAGTTTTATAAAGCCAATCGGCGATCTGATCGACCAATTTACCAAATTTTTCAATTTGTTCCAAACTTGTACTGTTAAGATGCTTGTTCATTTGTTCTAACCTAAAATATCAGAACTGAATTTTAATTTAATCAATTCAGTATAACGTATAAGTCACTTAGATATTAAAATATACTTAGAGTGTTATTATCGCCAAATATAATTATACAATCAATTCATTAATGATATATGATTTTCCAAAAAAGAATTTCATAATCATAAGTTGCCACAACAACAGGGTAGCTACTTCTTGTTCACATGTTCTCCATCATGAGGTAGAATTACCCAAAGTACTATATAAGTCATTACCCCAGGACCAGGAAGAAAATTTCCTACTAAAAATACCATTCTTAAAATCCAGGGATTAATATTAAGGTAAATACCTATTCCCGTACACACTCCACCAAGAAGCCTGCCATTATTTTTTCTTTTTAAGATGATATTACTTTCGATTTTTGAAACAGGTATTTTTAAAGTTTTTTCCAAAAAATTTTTTAATGTATCAAGAATATTTTCAGCTAAGTCATCAGAAGCTTGTAATTTATTTTTTAATTTGTCTCTAATTTTTTTCACTTTTATCTTTTTCAAAAAATGACATAAGCTGTTTCTTTGTTATATCATTTTTCAGGCAAGTAATCAGAGCATTATCCTCAAATGAGTCATTATTAGAGAAAATAGAATAATTAATGGCTTCTTTTGCTAATTTAACGGCATATTTTTTATTTTGAGTAATAGTCTCGGCAAATTTTATTGTTTCACCTAACAGCTCTTTCCTGGGAAAGATTCTGTTTACCAGGTTGATTCGCAAACATTCTTCAGCAGATAATTCTATGCCGGAAAAAATTATTTCTTTGGCTTTTCCGGCACCCACAATCTGAGGTAATCTATGTGTCCCTCCGAAAGGTGGTACCAGACCATGTCGTACAGCTGGCTGGCCTATTTTTGTTTCTTGAGCCATGAATCTTATGTCACAGGCCATTAATAATTCGAAGGCTGCTCCAAAGGCATACCCATTTATTACACCAATTACCGGAGCAGGAAATGATTCAATTTTTTTAAAAGCCTCACTACCTTTATGAACATAATCATCAATGTCTGATTTTTCCATCAGAGCAAGCTCTCTGATATCAGCACCCGAACAAAATGCTTTTTCCCCCTGACCAGTAATTATCAGCACTTCAATTTCTTCATTTTCGGAAAGAAATGTCAGTTGCCGGGAAAATTCGGCAATGGTTTCCATATTTAAAATATTCAGGTCAGTTTGTCCACACAGAGTAATAGTCGTAATCTTTCCTAAATCTATATTTAATTTTGTAATA
>CAYRDV010000359.1:0-6807 GCA_964422885.1 uncultured Candidatus Sericytochromatia bacterium | reverse complement strand
TTAAAAGCTGGTGAAAATCATCTAACTCATATAAATTGCTCACCTGTGAATAATTAAATATTTTACCATCTAATAACCTGATACAAAAATCATTCCTGATATGAATATTTTTATCTCCTATAAATGTATTATTAATCAGTAAAAGCTGTTTAAAACTACCGGAAATCCAGTTTTCTACGATACCCCATTCCTGAAACCCATCCATTGCTTTACCATAACTAACGGAAGGAACTTCAATCAATAATTTTCCTTCTTTTACAAGGGCCTGAGAAATTTTTTTTAAAAGCTTTTTAGCATCATTTTTATTTAAAACGGCAAAATGATGAAAAATTAAAATTACTGCATTAAATTCTTCAAAATACTCAATGTCCAAAATATCCTGATTAATAAATTTCAGCTTAAGTTGCGGTTCTATATTTGCTTGAGCCTGTTCTACAGCAAACTTATTTAAATCTATTCCGACAACATCGAATCCTGCTTTTGCCAAAGCAAAGGAATTACGCCCGCCACCACAGCCCAAATCAAGAATTCTGGAACCTGGTTTTAACCTTAGTCTTTTAACAATAAAATCCGTTTCCAAATCAGTCTGGGTTTGCTCTCTATAAACATTCAGGTAAAAATTTTTACCAAATTCATAATTTTTCCAGTCTAATTGGATTATTTTACCCTTTTTATTTGCTTCTTCGGTTTGTAATATTAATTCTTCAAGTTGGCTAAAATTAAACATCTTTATAAGCTACAAATGAATTGGTTTCCAATAGGTACACTATACAGTATTTTTAAAGTGTTAATATCTCTTTCAGTAATTAAAGCACCGGTTCCTGTTGCCCCGTTTCGGTCAGGTCCATGATCCAAACCTAAAGCATGTCCGGTTTCATGAGTAACAATATTTGTAAATGTCTGCTCGCTAAAAACAATAGGAACGGCTGAATACCAGCCTGGTTGTGCTCTTATTGCCAGATTAATCTGGCATTTTGTTTTTCTGCCAGGATTTTCAGGATCTGTATAGGATTGTGCAGAACCCCAGTATGGTTCTTCTTTAAAGTAATTTTTCCATTTTATAACTATTTTTGCATCCTTTTCATTATTAACAAATTTAAACCTTACGATACCCGGAGCTTTATCCGTCCAGACTTCCATCGCTTGTTTCACCAAATTTATGTAATGTTCAGGATTGTCTATCTGATAATCTTTAGCCGGTGGCACAGGAATATATACTTTAAGCGGGAAATCTTTAATTCCCCACCTTGAATATTCCCGGAGATAACTTTTACCATCGCTGTATAATTTAGGATTTCCGGTTAAAAAACATAAATAAAAATCGGTTTTCTCTTTTCGTAAATCTGTATAGTTATAATGAGGTGATTTACTCTTTTTTGCATAAAAATTACTATTTTGATTACATTTTACCCTTGAATCATTTTGAAAAAAATATAGTTTTCTTAATGAGTTTAAATCACTTTTTGAAAAATTCCATTCTGCTTCCTGATAAATATCCAGTTTGTGGAATTTTGAATTCATTATATCGCCTTTACCATAACTGTGCCCCAGACCTAAAGCATGTCCGGTTTCATGCATTACCAGTCCTGATAATTCATTTTCACTAAAGAAAACAGGTTTATCAGTAAACTTTGCAGATCCAGGTTGAGCTCTTACAGGAATATTTATATAACTTACTTTTTTTTGCAAATCATCATAAAATTCAGGATGTGTAGAAAATCCCCAGCTTGAAACATTTTTATAATAATCAAACCAGTTTATTATAATCTGGGCATTTAAACTACTATCAACAAAATTAAACTTTATAATATCAGAATTAGAAACTTCCCATTTTTTTATTGCTTTTTTAACCAAATTAACATATTTTTGTTTATCAGGTACTTCCAAAAAATCAGGAGGCAAAGGAAGATATACTTTTAAAGGAAATTCTGCAAAATTCCATCTTTTAAAAGTTCCATCTTCAGCGATTGTAGACTCGTTGCTATTACATAGATATGTAGTTCTATCATTAGTTAAGTCGATAATTTTAAATAATAAAGGGTTGATTACCTTTTTTTGCTGCAAATTTTCTATTTTTATCAGAAGAATCTTTGAATAATATTTAAGTCCCAAATTGTCTGAATGATATAAAATTTTTGAAAACTGTTCTGTTGCTTTGTCAAAATCACCAATCATAAATAGACAATAAGCATAATTTTTTCTGATAAAAAAATCTTCGTTTTTTGCTAAAATTTTTTCAAATAAAATACTCGCTTTTTTAAAGTTCTTTGTTTCTAAAGCTTTCATTGCATTTTTTTGCAAAGCTTTGGCAGAATAAAGCGTATCATTGTTTATAGTCAGAGTTTCCTGGCTGACACTTATACTATTTATGGAAATAAAAAAAGAGAATAAACTTACCAAAAAAGCCTTGGTAAAAACTTTGTAGTTGTTTTCTGATTTTTTCATTAATAATTTTTTCTATAAAATGAAAAGAGCTTATATTTTCTTTGGATTTACCTGGGAAAACACAAGCTAATAGGAGGAAAGAAGCAGTTTAACTTTAAATTAAACTGTTTTTTATTATCTTTAAAAAAGCTTTAAGTACTTAACCTTGATTGCTTAGCTAAATACTTAAATATTTTTTCAATTTTAAACTTTTTAGTTAAAGTTTATTAACCATCAACAGCTCTTGAAATTTTGCTTTCAATAGATGATGTATCAACAAATTTACTAGCAAATGCAGCACCTACAGCACCACCAATTACAGTTACCACTGTAAGAGGAGCACCACCAAGACCAATTCCGGCAGCAATAAGATTTGATAAGCCACCTGCAAGAACACCACCAAAACCAGCACCAACACCTTGTATTGTAGAACCAACTATACCACCGGTTGCTCTTCCAAGGGTTGTTCTACCCTGGGACATTTTTACAGCTTCTTCCCAGCCTCTGGCAGCACCCATTGCTATTGCACCAACTCCAGCACCAGCCAAACCAGCCTTAAATACAGTAGACATACTGCCTGAAAAATCTGTAGTAATCTTTTTCATTGCTTCACCAACGGCAGGTCCCTGCTTATAAGCACTGTAACCACCGGAAATATAACATGCAAGGTTATCTGAATTATCCAGTAAAACACTAACCATATCACCACCAAAAGGGCTGGAACTTGCTGTATAAGAATTTGTGCTTGCAGCAGCAGGGGCAGTTGGCTGGGTGTTGCTTGATACATAACTAAATGCGCTTGCTCCTTGAATCGCTACCATTGTAAATTCCTCCCTTTAATTAATTACTGATTAATTTAACCTTAAATCTTATTTATGTTTTATATATAGATAGGTTTTAAATAAGCTTTCCTTACTTTACTTAATCTTAAATGAAATATAGTCTTATCTTAACTAAGTCTTAACTTTTTAGATAAAAAAAGGGCTGGCTATTATATTTAGATGTAGCCAGGATCCTTTTCTACTTACACTTACAGACTGAATCAGCAGGAATAGAATATAGTTTGGTAAGAGAATTAACATCTCTTTGGGTTATCTCAGCTCTATAAGAAGGAAGGGTGCTTCTGTACGAAGGGACCATGATATCCTCATTATCTCTGCTATGGTAACTATGAGCCAAGCCTAAAGCGTGCCCTACCTCATGGGTAGCAATTTCTACAAACTCTTCATCACTAAAAGCAATTGCATTATCCGTAAAAGTTGCAGTACCAGGCTGCGCTCTGATAGCAAGATTAAGCAGGCTTAACCTTCTTTTTAATTTTTTAGAATAAACAGGAAGAGATGTAAGGCCCCAGGTACCTTCATCTTCAAAGTAATCAACCCAGTTTACGATAATATTGGCAATATTCATGGTAGGGACATAAACAAAACTTATTGCCGGAACTTTTTCGGACCATCTTATCATAGATTTTTTTACAAGGCTGATATATTTTGCCGGGTCTTCCACATTGTAACTTTTAGGTGTGGTGGGAATATAGACCCTTATAGGCATTTCCGATTTTTCCCAGCGTCTGAAAGTTTCACCTAACTTATCTTCAAAAATGGTGGGATCGCTTTCATTACATAAATAGTGTTCCTTTTTATTATTATCAATTTCAATAAATTTTTCTTCTTTTTGTTTTTTGATTATAGCTCTGGGGGCAACATTAACAACAATTTTAATCTCTTTTGAATCACTTTCTTTTTTATTGATCTTTTCAATTTCATCCAGACTTGCTAAAGCATACTCAATGTATTTCTGATTTGTGGAATGGTCCTTAACCTTATTAAACTGGACTGACGCTTCCTGCAAATCTCCATTCATAAATAAAGAATAAGCATAGCTTATCAGCATTTCATCATTACCTGGTAATTTACCAACAAGTTGTCCGTATAAAAATGCGGCTCGTTTATAATCTTTATTTTTTAGAGCCTGTTTGGCATCTTTTTTTAAAGAATCAACAGAATAAAGATTTTTATTATCTAAAGTCAAAGTTTTGTTTTTGGAATAAACATCATTAGTAGTTACTGATAATAATGATAAAACAGTAATTATTATAACAAATGGTTTTTTATTCAATTGCCTGTCCTCATTTAAGATTGATTTTATTGATTTGATCTTTATCTTTAATTATAAACCCTGAATAAAATTTTTTCTAATGGTTTTTTAAGGGTCAAAATGACAATGTTATGGTGTTAGCTTTATTTCTTTACCATTTTCAACTGAAACAGGTTTTACTTTTAAATAGTTTTTATCAATTAATATATCCAGATAGTGATCATTGGCAAATTTAAAAGGTTTTCCTTTTTCTCTGGAAACACCTTGTTCAGGTATGCAAAAATCATAATTTTCAATGTAATCACTATTTTCTTTTAAATTAAGATCCTGGCATCCGCCAAGATGATCTCCCATCATTCCTGTGACAAAATACTCAGTATCCTTATAGGACTTGTGAGCAAGAATATGAAAGTCACCAGCAATAACCAGATTAACCTTATACTTGGCAAAAAGCTCCGTCAATAATTTACTGCTATTAAAAACCGGGCCATGACTTAAAACAATTATTGGCCTTTCATCTTTGGCATAAACCCGAATCCTTTGTAACAAAGAATCTAGCCATTTGAACTGAGGTATATTTTTATTAATAAAAATATTCTGACCGATATATTGCGGGCTTCTTTCAGGTTCCCTGTATTCATCAGGGTTATATAAAGAAATAAGATGAACATCATGAACAATCGCATGGTAATAAAGTTCAAGGCCATTACCATCCTGGGCAACCCTGTCAAAATAGAGAAATTTAAGATGAGGAACCGAGTTTATAAAATTGGCATATCTGGCCATAAAAAATTCCTGATCACCACCAACTGTAGGGTAAAAACGTTCAAGAAACCGGCCAAGAAATTCTTTGTAATAATTTTCATTGGGATCAAAACGAACAAAGTCCCCGGTGTGTAAAATAGCATCAATTTTATTTGTTTTATCAAGCTCTTCCAGTCGCTTTTTTAGAAAAGGCAAAGCCGGATTCTTTTCATTTAAATCATCTCCTTTTCGCTTTACAACCCCTTCTTCATCACCCCAGGCAACAAAATGGGCAGGTTCTGCAAATGCAGGAAAACTACAAAATGAAAAAGCAACAATTAGTAAAAATATTTTTTTCATTATTTACCTCAAATTTTTTATGCCCCTAAGATACAGATACATTATCAAATTTTTTATCAATATAGTAGCTTTATAAGCATAAAAAAGTTAAAATAGTTTCATCTCTGAATTTGTTTAAATAATCAAATACCGGGTATAAAAATAGGGTAGGCAGGAATTTAGGAATTTAAGGAATATTATGAAAAAGTCTAAATTGTTATATAGCACATTTCTCTCATTATTTACGCTAACAACAATACTTAGCTGTCAGAATGACGAATTAAATAATATTCCCCTTGATCAACAGACTCAGCTCAGTGAAAATACTTTGGCTCCACTTTCTGCCCAGGGTATCAGAAGAACACCTGTCAAACATATGGTTAAAATTACCGTTAGAAACAGGCAGGATGCAGAAGAAATAGAATCATACGGGATTGATATTTTCGGTTCTGGCAGAGGCGGAAGACTTGATGCCTATGTTACAGATAAAGAGATTGAAATTCTGAAAAGTTTAAATGTGCAATTTACTCTTATTAACAGTTTTAACGCAAAAGGTGGCTTGCCTGCCGGTTATCATAATGTCCAGCAGGTACTTGGAACAGTCAGGGAATATGCAGGAAAGTACCCGGCGATAACATCACTGATTGATATTGGTGACAGTTGGGAAAAAGTACAGGGAAAATCTCCAAATAATGATATCTGGGCATTGGTTGTAACCAATAAGCAAACTAAAAAGAGCAGAGCAAAAAGTCCAACTATTTTATTTATGTCAGGAATGCATTCCAGAGAGCTGGCTCCTGTCGAAGTAAACCTGAAATTGATGGATCTGATATTAAGCAATTATGGCAAAGATCCACAAATTACTCAGTTTGTTGATACAAGAGAAATTGTTTTTGTTCCGGTTGCCAATATTGATGGAAGAATTAAAACTATCAATAATAACAATGAGATAATCAATGTTTTCTTCATTTGATAATGATAATAAATCCCTTTTAAATGATTATCAAGGTTTGATGATTATTTTGTATTGTATGTATTATAGATAAATTAATTATCTCCAATTATAAACTCTTAAAAAATAAATTATCTCTGATATGCGGATTTTCCACTAAACTAGCAATTCCTAAATTAAGATCAATATACCCATTTAGGATATATTTTCCATAATTTTTATAGACATCATAGGAATACATGGCTATTAGC
>CAYRDV010000358.1:0-6814 GCA_964422885.1 uncultured Candidatus Sericytochromatia bacterium | reverse complement strand
AAACAGGGATTCCACTATAACAACAACAGAAACTTTGTATGATGGAAATGATAACACTACAAAATTTACAGCAGGAACAACTGCTGGTACTGTTACAGTTTCAGCAAATTCAAAACTTACCGGAAAAACAGGTTCAGCTAATTTAAATATTTTGGATGTTTCTCCAGTCGTAAGTGTTTTTTCTCCGATCGATAACAGTATTACACTTCCTTCAGGAACAGATCCAATTGCCAGTGTGTCCGTTACCAGTGGTTCAAAAAACTATTCTGTGACATTTAATGATGATAATGCAGAATGGGTAAGCCTTTCCAGTAATACAACCATCGCTTATGAAAGATCTGGCCTGAGTGGTACTAACTCAGGAATTGCTTCATCACAGGCAGATAATTATGATATCTATGTAGGTGGTTTTCTGACATCTATAAGTAGCTATTCAACCGCATTTGGCTGGAGTATTCCTGGTGATAAACTGACACTTTCAATGAATTTAAATATAGGGGCAAATTCTGGTGGTACAGGGTATATTATTTTTAATGCAAAACAGGGCGGAGTTGTAAAAAGAAGACTCAGATTTAATATAACTGTTCAATAAATTTAGGTAGGAGAATTGACTTTGAGAAATATAAGAAGAACTTTAACTTTTGCACTTTCCTTAACTCTATTAAGCTGCAATATTTTACCAAATACAACAATAAATGGAATAGGCACTGGAAATGTGGTTATTAATATTTATAATCCTTCCAAATTTGTAAATAACTCTTTTTTTAAAAAATTCAGAATAAAAAGCATTGAACCAACTGATGTTTTTTATGCAAATTTATCTATTTCAGGAGCAGGAATTTCTTCTCCGATAACTAATGCGACTTCCCCGGCTAATCCTCTTAGATTGCCTAACGGAGAAAGTACCACTTCCGTTTCTGTTACTGCAAATTCTATACCTGCTGGTAATAACAGAATAATTAAAGTTGAGGGCCTTGATAAAAGCCAGTCTTCTCTTGGTACACCTGTAACAATTATGGGAGTAACAAATATTATTGCAGATAATACAGGTAATGTTAATGTGAGCTGGCAAACTACACCTACTGCCAAAGTCATTGAAAAATTAATTGCCTTAGATTCATCTTTTACAAGTACAGTTGATGCAACTGCATTACAAAATAAAGTAGACCTGATTATTAACAATAACACCCTTAATGATTCATCTGATGATATTCATCCAAGCCTTGTAAATACAGATCAGCTGGCAACGTATATTAATTCTAATTCAGGTAATCTTCCTGGACTTTCCAGCTCCAGTGAAATCAATACTTATAAATTAACAACACAGACAATTTCAGGAAATATCAGCGGAATTACTTATAGTATAGTTGGAGTATCACAGTCTGCTGTAAAGCATATACCACCTACTACCGTTTATTGTAATGACTCAGCTTCAAACCCTGTAACTGTAACAGATACCGATGGAAATTATACAATTACAGGCGTTACACCAGGGACAGGATATACTGTAAAAGTAGTTCCATCTTATCATACAGAGGTTAGTCTCTCAAATGTTTCTTCAGGAAGTACAGGGGTTAACCTTACTACCAGTAAAATAAATTATCTTCAGCATAGTATAAATGCAACAAATGGTGTCAGGCACTTTAAAACCTCAAGGGCAATCAATGTTCAGATTATTGTTCCCAATGCTACCAGGGCCACTACTATCAGCTATTCAACAAGCGGTTTCAGGACACCGGTAATTGAGGCTCTGAATATGTGGGAAAAACTGGCTTCAGATGTTATCAGTTTTAATATTTTAGCTGATATATTCGATAATGATGTAAACTTACAGCAAAAGAAAACTGATGCTGATATTTATATTGAATGGACAAATAATTTATCCGGCTCTACTGTAGGAGTCGCGACTCCTTTCCCTGATGTGGCTTCAACAGCTTTGCCTCCTGCTACAACCAGTTTTTCGGTAAATTATGCGGCAATGCCTTATAACTCAACCTTAAGAGTAAGTGTTACCCTGGCAACACATGATAGTAGTAATGACCTTATTCCGGTAAAATCTGCCAGGGAAATAGCCCTTCATGAATTGGGACATGCTATGGGTATAGCTGTTGTTGATCCGGGAACTGGAAATGCTCATCCGCAAACGGATATTTCAGATATTATGTATCCCAGTACAAATTTTTCTCAGCCAACAAATCTGAATATTGGAACAAGAGATTTGAATACTCTAAGATTTTTATATAATCTGCCACCAAATATTACCAGGAATTAGAACCAAATTTCAAATAAATAAAGTTAATTTATCTGGTTATAAAAATACTCAGCGGCTTTGTCTTCCGGATTAATTTTCAGGATTTTACCAAAAATGTTCTTTGCTTCACTAAAATTTTTATCAGAGAAAAGTTTTACTGCATATTCAAAATCAGCTTTTGTCTCCTGTTTTAAACTTTTAACTTCATATGGATCACAATCAAAAATTTCAAAGACAGAAACAGGAATATTTTTACCTTTTACCGTAGTTTTTTCCAAAAATCGGTAATGATAAGAATCAGGGTTATCAAGTAATAACAGAACATTTTCACTAATAATAATTGCTGAGCCATATCTGGTTGTCAGCCCTTCAAGCCTTGAGGCAAGATTAACAGCATCAGAAATTACAGTACCATCCATTCTTCTTTTTTCGCCAATTGTTCCCAACATTAAATTTCCAAAATGGATACCTGTGCCTGTTGTAATCGGGATAAGTCCTCTTTGAATTCTCAGATCATTAAATAAATCAATAATCTTAAGCATTTCAATAGCTGCGTCAAGTGCATCCTGTGGTTTTTCAGGGAAAAGAGCCATAATAGCATCACCCATATATTTATCAATGAAACCATTTCTCTGACGAATTACCGGGCCAATTTTTTCTAAAAGTCCATTTATAAAATCAAAGTTTTCTTTGGGAGTCATTGTTTCAGAAATTTTGGTAAAAGAACGAATATCTGTAAAAAGAATCGACATTTCTTTTTGAATCTGATCACCAAGCTTAACATCAATAATGCTTTCTTTTTGTAAAAACTGGAGAAACTCACCGGGAACAAAGCGGCTATAAGCATCTGTTATTTTTGCCAGATGAAGATGAATTTTAATTCTTGCTAATAATTCGTTTTTTGAAAATGGCTTTGTAACATAATCATTAGCTCCTGATTCCATGCCTTGAACCAAATCTGCTGTCTGATTTTTAGCAGTTAATAAGATAACTGGAAGCTGACTTGGGCTCCAATTTTCACGAATCCGTCTGCAAACTTCATAACCATTCATTTTTGGCATCATTACATCAAGAATTACTAAATCAGGAATAAATTTATCTTCAAGAATTTTTAGAGTTTCAAAACCATCTTTTGCCTGCATTATTTCATAATTTTGTAAACCCAGAATATTTCTAAGAACCTGTAAATTAATCGGTTCATCATCTACTATCAGGATTTTTCCACCCTCAGTATTTTTTACTATTATTTTTTCGTTTGTATCAGGATTACGATTTCTCCTTTCAGGGCCATTATATTCATTTAAATGCTCATTAAAATTTCTACGTTCAAAAATTTCTGATTTAAATTCTTTTTCTAATTTACCTTCATCTTCTACTAATATTTTTTCCGAAGTTGGCTCATTTTCGGCTATAGTATTTATTTTTTTAGAAATTAATGGAATAGTAAAAGTAAATTTTGAACCAACAGATAATTCTGATTCTACTTTAATTGAACCACCATGAAGTTCAACCAGATGTTTTGTAATAGATAAGCCAAGGCCAGTTCCTCCATATTCTCGCTCAATAGAAGCATCGCCTTGTTCAAATGACTGAAAAATCGCTTCAAATTTATCCTGATGGATGCCAATTCCTGTATCAGAAACACTAATCTCAGCCATTAAAGCTTTTGCTTGTTCAACAACATTGCTTTTTACAATAATAGTTCCTTCAGAAGTAAACTTAATAGCATTATCAATCAGATTATGTAGTATCTGTTGCAACCTGTTTTCATCAGCATATACCGGGTTAAAATTACTATTAACTTCGTTAATTAAAGTAATTTCCTTACCTTTTATCAAAGAACGGGACAAATCTAAAGTCAAATTAACTGCTTGGTATAAATCCACTGGTTTTTGATTAATTATAATATCTTTGTTTTTTAATTTAGAAAAGTCAAGAATATCATTTACCAGATTAGCTAATCTTTTTCCACTTTCTACAATCAGTTTTAGATTTGCTTTTTGCTTCTCTGTCAACATACCAGTGGCTCCATCAACCATAGACTCAGCAATTCCAATAATCCCATTTAATGGTGTCCTGAGTTCATGAGAAGTATTTGCCAAAAACTCATCTTTTAACCTGGCTAAACTTATTAAGCTGTTATTTTTACTTTTTAACTCATCAGATAAATTTTCTACGGTATTAAACGTATTTACTATCTTTTGGGAAAGTATCAGTGCCTGCATAAAAATAAAAATAAACAAACCAAAGGGAAATAAAAACGTTGTCTGAATAACAAAGTTATTATTCAATGTGTCATTTATTACTGTAGAAAATAAAATGCTCCAGGCTATTAGAAATAAAACAGAACCTTCCTTCTTTTTTAGTACGGCTAAAATTATTACTCCTATACAATATAATCCTGTAACAAAGGTATAAAGGCTAAAATATATTAGAGAGTGAGTAAACACCTCTGATGGTAACAACAGAACAAATAAAGAAAAAGCAAGACCTGTAACAACAATTACTTTTAAAGCCTTTTTATTAAAAATACCTTTGAATACTGTATCAATAAACAATGTCCAAAATGGTATAGCGATGTAATAGCTTAGATATTCAAGCTTTAAATAAATTTCCCAGGGGCTATAAGGAAAATTTTGAATAACAAACCTTTCTCCGGTAACAGAAAGCCGAACAGAAACCAGTAAGCAGAAAAGGCCAAAATATAAAGGTGATTTATCTTTTTTTCTTAAAAAGAAAAGGCCAAAGTGATAAAGACTAATAACCAGAATACTGCCAAACAAAAAAAGTTCAAACATTAAATTGTTTTCTCTCTTTTTTTTAATTTGTTTATAGTCTCCAAAGTATAAAGAATTGACCATCCCACCATTTCTATGTTTAAAACTGGCTATCTGAATTGTGATAAAAAGAATACTTTCATTTTTCTCAACATATACTATATCGGGAAGGTATTGAGGTATAAATTGTTGGGGTTCTGAACTAACATTTCCATTTTTATTTATCAGTTTATTCTGTAAAAATAAATTATAAGAAGACTCCTGATCTGGTAGATAAAAGCCTAAATTTTCATTTCTTTTGCCCAGTAAAATTTTTGTCCGATAAGTAGCATAGCCATTTCCAGAAATTTTTTCGCCATTAATTTCAAAACCATTCCATGGCATTGGTACTGTGATGTATTCTAAGTTACTTAATTTTTTACTAAAATCCTCAGGATTAAGAATTTCATTCCAATAGAATTCCCATTCACCTGCTAATTTTACAGGTCCATCCGACTCAAAATCCCAGTTACGAAAATCAATTACTCCCTTTATTACTTCAGGTTGTTTAGTCTGTGCACTACAATTTAAACAAACAGAAAACAAAGTAAGAAGTATAAATAAAAATAAAATAAAAATACGATTATTTGGCATTTAAAACAGCTAAATTTTAATACTAAAATTAATTATCAGCAAAACTTTCTTGTTTCAATATTTTAACATAAAGAATTTTAACATTTATAACGGTTTTTTTTGACATTATAATTTTAAAGCAGTTGAGTATAAAGGCAAAGAAAAAATTTCATAGAAACGAAGAATGGAAATAATTTTATAAAAACTGTCTGACACCCTTAAGCTGGGAAATTCTAAAACCCGAAGTTTCAATAATTGTAGCTTGTTGTGGTATTAATTCTTGATCCCAGAAATTATGGACAATAATTACAATCACCCTTTCAGTTAATTTATTAATTTGCTCCAGGATTTCTCTTTGACCTTTTTTATCAGTTGCATTATATAAGACAACAATATTTGTTTCTGTTGAAGAGGTTAAATCATAGTTTTTTCCTGTTTCTAACGAAGTCATAATAATTTCAGAATCATTTCTTCCTGTAATAAGATTAGCCATTTTTACAGGGTTATACCATTCAGGTTCAAATAAAACCCAATCTGAAACAGGAGTAATATCTGGAATAAAAACTCTAAGTTTTTGTTCATTTTTCAGGGGAAGAAGTTTTTGGGAATCACGAATTTTTTTTACAGATTTGTAACTTATTTCATTTGCCATTAAAAATGCTTTATCCTTAGGATATTCGATATTTTTTGTTATAACACTTTTAATATCAGCAATGTTTAAAATATCTTCAATTTTTTTCAATGAATTAAAATGTTCTTCTTCGTTTAAATAGCAATTATTAAGAGCAAATTCCAGCTCGCGGACTGATGATATTGCATTTGAAACTGATTTTTGACCAATTATTAAAATATCATGGCCTGATTTTGCGGCAGTGACACATGCTTCAGGAATAGTTACATCATTTGTTACGGCTCCCATTTCCATATCATCGGATACAAGAAGACCTTTATAACTTAATTCTTTTCTGAGAATGTCATGAGCAATTTTTCTGGAAAAGGTTACAATATGTTCACTATCAAGAGAAGGAAATAGTATATGAGAAGTCATTACAGATGAAGTATTAGCCTCAATCGCTTTTTTAAAAGGTAATAAATGTTTTTTTTCTATTATTTCCTTTTCAATATCAATTTTTGGGAGTCTATAATGTGGATCAACTTTAGCCTCACCCAAACC
>CAYRDV010000357.1:0-6848 GCA_964422885.1 uncultured Candidatus Sericytochromatia bacterium | reverse complement strand
GGCCTCATCCTCATTAGGGCCGCAATTCCAAGCTTCAGAAAAAGAACCCCCTTTGAATATTCGCCGGAGGATTTATTTTTGATGTAAAAGGTTCTTCAGCCTTTCCAGGCAATAAATACCATTTATTTATAATGGCATTTTTAAATTCAAAAATTTGCTCTTATTTTTTGAAAATTCTTAATCCAACAGTTTCATTTCAGGTTGGAAATCTGAAAACTTTACCGATAATAATACCAAATGATAATGTTTTAAATGAAATTAACAAACTAGTGAATGAATGTATTGAAATTTCCAAAGAAGACTGGGACAGTAGAGAAATTAGCTGGAATTTTCAAAAACATCAGCTAATAAATTTAATAGATTCGGGGTTAATAAAAAATGCTTTGATTTCATTTAATAAATATTGGCAACAAAAATTTTTCATCCTCCATAAAAATGAAGAAAGAATAAATGATATCCTTATTAAACTTTATGGTTTAGAACATGAATTTTCACCTGAAATTGAGTTTGGTGATATTTCAATTCAAAAAGAAGAAATAATAGTTACAGAAAATAGTAAAAAAAACTTTATAACATTTAAAAATAAAACTATCATAAAACAATTTATTTCTTATGCAATAGGATGTATTTTTGGCAGATATAAACCAAACATAAATAACTCATATTTATCTAATGATAATATTATTACCCTTTTTCCAGATAAATTTCAAAACGATATTGAAAACTTATTTTTAAGCTTTTTAGCATCAACATTTGGTGAAAATACTTTAAATAAAAATATTTTAGAAATTGAAAGTATTTTAGAATCACCAATGAGAATTTATTTTCAAAAAGAATTCTATCAGGATCATCTAAGAAGGTTTAAAAAAAAACCAATTTACTGGCTATTTTGTTCTGAATATGGAACTTTTAAAGCATTCATTTACATAAATAATTTTAATTCTCATCAATTATCATTTTTATTAGAAAATTATCTCAATAATTATATTTATAATTTTCAAAACTCTAAAAACCAGGCTATTGATCTTTTTAATTTTGAAAAACAAATAAATGAACTAAAAAATTATCAGGAAAAATTATCCGAAATTATTAAAAAAGAATTTTTTTTGAATCCTGATAGTGGAATAATCACTAATTACAAAACAATGTCAGATATCTTATTTTCAATTTGAATTGTGCTAAACTATATATTATTAAGTTTTGTAACAAAAATATTAAAACTTATAATGGAGGTTTTGAATGAAAAGGATTTTATTATTAATTACTGGTTTACTTTCATTCTCTTTAACCCTAACAGGTATGACAACGGATGAAAGAAATAATATACCAATACAGTTTATACCTGAATTACCAATATTAATCCTGCCAGATTATACAAGTAGTAATATTCCAATAATGCTTTTTCCGGTAGAAATAAATGGTAAGTGGGGATATATAGATGAACATGGAAATATGGCTTATGAACCGCAGTTTGAATATGCCAGAGAATTCTCTGAGAATTTGGCACCTGTAAGGAATTATAATGGTATGTGGGGATACATTGATAAAAAGAATGGCTATATTATTCCCTTGTATTTTAATGATGCTGATAAATTTTCTGAGGGGGTCGCTCCTGCAAGGATTAATAAATTATACGGTTATATTGATAAAGAAGGCGAATATGTAATTTCACCACAGTTCGATATTGCGAAACCCTTTTCAGATGGAATGGCCGCTGTAAAAATGTCTGATCAATGGGGTTTTATCAATAGAGCAGGAATATTAACAATTCCACCAAGATTTGCCACAGCACCAAGTGATTTTTCACAGGGACTTGCAGCAATAAAGGATACAAACGGAAAATATGGTTTCATTGATAAGAAAGGAAATTTGGCAATTTTTCCTGATTTTGAAATGGCTGATTCATTTAAAGAAGGACTTGCACCTGTTAGAATGGGTCAAAGATGGGGATTTGTTAATAAAAGCGGTAAATTCATTATTTCGCCTAAATATGCCGAAGCAAAACAATTTTCAAATGGTCTTGCAGCAGTAAGGATAAATGGCAAATGGGGATATATTAACAAATCCGGGATAGCAGTAATAAAGCCTAAATTTGAACTGGCAGAAAACTTTTCAAAAGGGTTGGCAAAAGTAACGGTTATTACTGCTGAAAGAGGTATTGAGGATGGATACATTGATACCAAGGGAAAAATTATCTGGACAACGGATAAATTAGGCTAATAGTTAATGTCGCTTTTAGATAAAAACAAACAAAAATTGCAGAATATTATAATAATATTCTGCAAAAAGAAAAAGAATAGGTTAATTAGACCAAGCTAATTAATAGCAAATTGTGGTTTTTTATTAGAATTGAATATATATTTTTCAAAACTATGAGAATCACCATATTGCTTTGATTTAATCCCATTTCGAATGGAATTATCAATTTTAGGGGGAACTAAAGAAACATAATTCTCAATTTTTTTAATTTGTTCCTGTAATTTTTCTATTTCAAGTTCAAGTTCCCGAAACTTTTCCTTATTCTCCATTGTTTTACTCCAAACATCAGACCATTTGCTTCAAGGAGTTATTATCTGTCAGAACAAAAAAAATGTAAATTGAATTTTTTTTATCAGCTTGTTAGAAAAAAGTTAACGTACATAAAATTCGTTAATTTTTTTTTATATATTTTAGTTTACCTATCTGGAAATTACTAGTCAAGTATAAAATTTATTACAAGTAAATTTAATTTATAAAATATTTTTCTGAAAAGCTTTTAGAACTTCAGTAAAAGTAGGATTAGCAATATAATTTTTAGACCAAATCAAATATAAATTTTCATGGTATTTAAAAGGAGTATCAGAAAAAATTTTTAATTTACCCTGTTCAAGCTTTTTTTTAACAACTATTTCAGGTATATAAACAACGCCAAGCCCTTCTTCACACAAAGATATCGCAATATCTAAGGAATCAGTAGTAATAATAATTTCGCTTTTTTTCTTTTCGTTAAACCATTCATCAATAACTGAAAAATCAACCCCCTCAAAAGCTCTGAAAGCAATATACTTATATTCATTTAGAGAGGCTTGGGGTTTCCCAACAATAACATAGGCAAATCGTGGTCCTTTTATATAATTTATTCCAGGATTTACTGGTCTTTTATTTAGAAATCCAATATCAATTTTCCCTTCCATAACAGCTTTTTCAACTATTGAGCTTCTCATGGAATAAAGGCTCGGAAATATTTTTGGAAATTTTAATAATAATCCGCTTAAAATTTCCGGGAGAAAAAAATCAAGAGCAATTTCTTCTCCGGCAATAGAGACGGGACCTTCAGGAACCTTTGAATTTAACTCATACATAGAGTTATTTAAGATATTTACACTTTCCAGAATTGACTTTGATTGCTCCAGAAGGTGTAAACCCGCAGGTGTTAGTCCATTAAATTTATGATCCCGGTTTATTAGTTTAAATTTATAATAATTTTCCAGTTCATTTACTGCATTACTTAATGTAGGAGGTGTAATTTCCAACTTTTTAGCTGCCTGGTGAAAATTTTTCATTTCTGATAAAATTACAAAATACCTTAACCATTCAACATTCATAACAAAAGCCCCCCTGTAGTTTCTTTTTTCAAGAATGCTTTCATTGTTTCTTTAAAAGTTACAGTCGGATTATTTGAGAAATTTTTTGACCATACCAGATACACCTTCCCGGAAGTTTCAAATGGTGGGGTAGATACAATAGCTAAAAGACCTTTTTTTATACTTTCTCTCGCAACAATTTCTGGAATATAGGCAACTCCCAATCCATTTTCACAAAAGGAAATTAAGGTGTAAAGAGATTCAACTGTCATAATAACCTTGCGTTTATATTTTTTTTCCGGCCAACTATCAATTTGAGAAATTTCATTTTCACCAAAGAATTTGAAGACAATAAATGGTAATTCCTTCCAATTATTTCCAAAGGTATTTGGCTTACCAACAATTACAAATGAAAATTCATCTATTACAGTAAAATCAATTTCTGATGAGGAAGGAGGATATACCATAATCCCAATATCTATTTTCCCATCAAGTATATTTTTTTCAATTTTTACAGAAGTCATTGAAAATAATTTGGGGGAAATTTTGGGGTATTTATTTAGCAAAGCTTTAATTACTGGTGGAACAAAAAATTTCATTGTCATTCCCCCACCGGCAATGGTAATTGGACCTTCAGCATCTCCTGTCTTCAAAGCATCCATATAATTTTTTAAATTATCCATTTTAAAAAGGATATTTTTTGCTTTTTCCAAAAACAACTCTCCTGCCGGAGTTAATCCCTGCATTCGATGTTCACGATTTATCAGTTTTAATTCATAATGAGATTCAAGTTCGGAAATAGCCTTACTTAGTGTCGGAGGAGTAATGGAAAGTTTTTCAGCAGCTACATGAAAATTATTTGTTTCAGAAAGTTCAACAAAATAACGCAGCCAGTCTACATTCATATTTAATCCAGATTTAAAAAATATTAATCAGCCAATTTTTCGCAAAATTACAATGCCATTCCAAAATGTTGGATTTCCACAAAGAGCTGTTATTTTATCAAGAATTATCTCATATTTATATTTACTTAGAGCCATAAAATCAATAATACTTTGATAAACTTCTTCACCATTTGTATCATCTATCATAATAATACAATTATCAGAAAAAAAAGGCTCGGCAATCTGTAGTCCTTTTAACTGGTTTTCATAAGTATGATTAGCATCATAAAGATAAAAACCGATTTTTTCTTTATGAATTTTTTCAAAATAATCAATATAATCCCTATCAAAAAAATTATGTTTTGGAGATTTTTTGTATCTTGCAAATAATAAATTAAAAGCTTCCTTTACATTTCCAGAAGGATTTAGTTCTGAAAAATTATCAACACCGATACAAATTTTATCAGGATTATCAATCATTCCGGCAAAAAATGTAAAGCCAAACCAGGTACCAATATTAACATAAGCATCTGTTTCAGCCATTTCAGAAATTCCCCGGTTAATTATACTGGCAATGGCAAATGTTGAACCTCGTGGTATTTTACAAAGACCAAAAAGTCTTTTTTCCATTTCTGCCTGGCCTTCAGGAAGTATAGTATTAGTAATTTCATCCTTAACATTATGTCTTGGTACGTCTTTAAGACTGAATTTTCCTGTATACCCCTGTTCATCATAAGGCTTCTGAGGTTCAATAAAAGCACTATGTTCAGGTTGAATGATTTTAAAACGGATATTTTCAACATAATCTTTAAAATTCATAATTTAAAATTCCATATAATTTTTTTTATTAATAATTAATCCAAAAGGTAAAATAATTAAATAGAATAATAATATGCTTTTGGATAAACTTACAAATTCATAAAAATTTAAAATAATGGCTGAAAACTATTTTGGAAAAATTTGCCCTTTTTGTGTGACTCCTGTTGAAAATGGTAAAATTATTGTCTGTTCAGAATGTAAAAAACCTCATCATAATCAATGCTGGATTTATAATCTTTACAGGTGTACTACAATTGGTTGCAGAGGTAATGGTATTGAAGCCGACCTGTTTTTTGACCCGGAAAACCTTCCACCAATACAACCTGTTACGGAAGAACATACTCCACTTCCCCGACAACCTGTAAAATTTAAACCTCAGCCAATGGCCTTTAAAGGTATTGTAAAACAACCTGAAATAAGAAAACCAATAATAATCAATGAAAAAGAACTTCTGGCCCAAAAAAAGGCTCAGAAAAAACAAAAGCAGTTTCCCAAATTAAAAGTCAAAGTAGAGGAAAAAGAAAATAAAAAACTACAGGAAGCACCTCATTATGTAAACGACCCTTTAAAACAAAAATTCAGCCTTTATCCAAAACCAGTAAATCCTAATTACCGTAGACCTGTTTATATGCAAAAGATAAAAGTTAAAGAACCTGAAAAGGGACCCGATAATTCAATACCTAAAGCCCCTCATTTTGTACCTGATTATGTTCATCAGGAAATGGCAGATTATAAAAGTAATATGGCAAAATTTTCCAGTGTTCAGACAATTGATAATGAATCACTACAGGTTTTAAAAACTATGGGGGCATCATACATGACACCACGTAAAAGTATGATATTGAAAAATTATTTATATTCATTAGAAAAATCAAAAGAAAAAAATACCTGGATACCTTATCCTAAACCGGAACCATTTATTCCAGATTATGTAAATAGTGATATAGAGGCAGAAATAAAAAAGAAAAAAAGGCAACCCAGATATAAAAATATTGTTCCCACAATTATCGAGGAAAAAGTACCAGACTTCAGAGAATATTACCGTGTACCTAAACCTGATCCCTATATACCCGATTATGTTCATGCAGATTCAAAACGATTAAAAATAACATTATTTCCTGAAAGCATGATACAGTCACAGATTTGTCCTCATTGTGAAAGAAGGGTAAAAAGAGATTTACTAAAATGTTCATTTTGTAAGAAGCTTTTATGGGAAGAAACTGAAGTAAAAATAACTAAAAAAGAAGAGATTATAATACAACAGGAAAATACAAGATACAATGATATTCCCTCTGATTATAATGATCACAGGAATTTATTTGTAGAAACAGGCTCAATTAATTCAATAGTTTTTAGCCCTGAAGGAAAATATTTAACCTTTTCCAGTAACGACCAAAACATCAGGGTATGGGATTATTTGGAAAATAAATGTATCCTTAATCTTTCCGGCCATACAGGCAAAATAGGAGCAGTTACCTTTTCAAATGATGGTAAGTATCTAGCTTCAGGAAGTTATGATACCAATATTAAAATCTGTAGTCTTTATAATGGGAAATGCCTTGATACCATTTCTGGTCATAAA
>CAYRDV010000356.1:0-6876 GCA_964422885.1 uncultured Candidatus Sericytochromatia bacterium | reverse complement strand
ACTCAAATGGTCTATTACCTGTTAATAAATGATAAAGAGTTGCACCAAAAGAATACATATCAGCTCTAAAATCAATACTATTAGAATCAATGATTTGTTCTGGTGACATATAATATAAAGTTCCATATAATTTGCCACTAATAGTTTGGTGTTTATCAGGTTCATTCATAATTTTTGCCAAACCAAAATCCATTAGTTTAACTTTAGAAGTTTTTGTAAGGAGAATGTTACCTGGTTTAATATCTCTATGAATCAAAGAGAAATTTTCTAAACTATAATGTAAAACTTTTGATAGTTCAATAGCTATTTTTATAACTTGAATTGGTTCTAAAGCTTTTTTTACTTCTAAAGCTTTGTCTAATACAACTGAATCACAATATTCCATAGCAATATAACTATAATTATTAACTTTTCCTGCATCTAAAATTTTTACTACATTTGGATGATCAAGTCTAGCAGCAGTTCTACCTTCAGTAATAAATCTTTCTTGAATAGTAGGATCATCAATTGTTAGTTGAGGTGAAAGAACTTTTAGAACAACATTAATTCTTAAAAATTTATGATATGCTTTGTAAACCATTGAAGTTGCACCTTTACCAAGAACTTCTTTTATAACATATTTATCAAGTTCTTCACCTATTTCAGGATAGCTTGGTAATTTTGCTCTTGTTTCTTTATTTTTAATCTTAATTATTTCTCTTGATAAAATATCAAAGTTAAAAAATACTCTAACTTGTTGTTTATTTAATTTGAAAACACCTTTTCTAAAATGATTTATAGCTAAAATAGCTTCCTTTTCAAGTACTCTACAAGCAAGCATAAAGAACTCAGGAGTTACATTAGACTTCGTACATTCATTAAGAAGAAGACCTGCTTCTTCCTTATTAAGAATTTCATACGGTATTATTATTTCGTTTATGAAACCACTTTCTTGCATACTTGAACCTCCACATACTTAATTTGTCGTTATATTAATTTAAATTATATAACATATATTTACAAATTGCAATACTTCTTAACATTTATTTTAAAATAATTTTATTTAAATAAATTCCTAAAAGGAAACCCTGTTATTTTTGGTACTCCAAAAACAGGCATCCAGTACTTCTCACTAATTATAGTAAGTTTAGACTTGTCGTATTGTAATATATTTTTTCTTTATTCCTTAAGGTCTTTATTATTTCTCTTAAATCTGGCATAATTACTCAAAATTCTGTTTTGATTTATTTTTAGAAAGTTAATTCTATTACAGTATTTTAGTTTTTCAAAATGTTTACTCCTTAAACTTTTTAGGGTATTTATAGAAATATGATTTTTGAAATAAAAGATAGATTAGTAACTAAGTTTTTAGGAAAAATTCCTTTAAGGATTATTCTTATCATACCTTTTGTTTTGACTATATTTGTAACAGTAGTTACAGTAGGCTATTTATCATTAAAAAATGGTCAAGAATCAGTAGAAGATGTAACTATTCAGTTCTTAAATGAAGTAACAGCAAGAGTTGAAAGAACACTTCCTTCTTATTTATACATTCCAAATAAAATTAATGAGGTTAATGCACTTTCTATAGAAACAGGTCAACTTAAATTAGATAATATTGCTAATTTAGAAAAGCACTTCTGGAAGCAGGTAAATATCTTTGATACTATCGCTTTTATTGGTGTAGGTCTGGAAAATAAAGATAATATCGGAGCAGAAAGATTTAATAAAGATCTGATTACAATCAGGTCTTCAAGTAAAGCCAGCAATTATATTTTCAGTACTTTTGAAACTAATAAAAAAGGCGAAAAAGTAAAGTTTTTACATAGCATTCCTTTTAATCCCAGAAAGAGACCATGGTATATAGCGGCAGTAAAAGCCCGTAAGCCTGTATGGAGCGAAATATATCCAAACACGGCAGGAATAACTTCATATCTTGGAGCCTCAATGCCTTTTTATCATAAAAATGGCAAACTACATGGAGTATTAATTACAACAGTAAGCCTGGAACAGATCGGAAACTTCCTCAAAAGCCTGAAAATAGGTCAAACAGGACAAGTTTTTATCACTGAAAGAAATGGTCTGCTGGTAGCAACATCAACGGGAGAAAAGCCTTTTGTAAAAGTAAAAAAAGATTATGGAGCCGTTAGAATCAAAGCAAGCCAGACAAAAGATCCTTTAACCAGATTTACCGCGAAATATATTGAAGAACATGCCAAAGAAATAGGGAGTAGCAATGCTGTTTATCTGGAAACTAAAATAAATAAAGAAAAGCAATTTGTAGTAGTCAGGCCTTTCAGAGACAAATTAGGTTTAGACTGGCTGATTACTGTAGTAGTACCAGAAGAAGATTTTATGGGAAAAATAAATGAAAATACAAAAAATACCATAATGCTTTCAATTATTGCGATGTTAATATCAATATTAATCGGTATCTACCTGACCAGGAAAATCACAGGGCCATTACTGGCTCTAAGTAAAGAAATGCACGAAATAGCCAATTTTGAACTGGATAAAAATGAAAACTTTAGTTCTGTTTTTAGTGAGATAGAAGTAATCCAGTCGTCTCTGCTGGCAATGAAAAAAGGATTAAGATCTTTTGAAAAATATGTTTCTTCTGAAATCGTCCGCAGATTAATCAAAACAAAAAAAGAAGCACATTTAGGAGTTGAACATGCTGATGTTACTGTATTTTTTTCTGATGTAGCTGATTTTACGACAATAACAGAATCAATAAATTTAGAAAGCCTTGTGGAAATAATGAGTGAATATTTGGGTGAAATGACCAATATTATTTTAACTCATGAAGGAACTCTGGATAAATATATTGGTGATGCAATAATGGCTTTCTGGAATGCCCCACAGGAAGTTGGGAACCATCCCAAAGTTGCCTGTAAAACAGCCCTTGAATGTCTGGAAAAATTGTCGTTGTTACGTAAAGACTGGCAAAAAAGAGGACTTCCCCCTTTAACATGCAGAATAGGATTACATACAGGAAATGTTTTGGTAGGTAATCTCGGTTCGAAAAAAAGAATGGATTATACTGTTATTGGTGACACTGTAAATCTGGCTTCCAGATTGGAAGGCTTAAATAAATATTATGGAACAGAAATTGTCATTAGTGAGGAACTTTATAGACTAATCAAAGATGATTTTGTCTGTCGCCCTCTGGACCTTGTGGCAGTAAAAGGAAGATCGTCACATACCTTAATCTATGAACTTATGGCAACCATTGAAAAAGCCACTGATGAACAAAAATATATTGCCAGAACTTATACTGAAGCATTATGGCTATACAAATCAAGAAATTTTTCCAAAGCAATGAGTTGTCTTGAAGAATTTAGTTCCAATTACCCGGATGATATAGCAGCAAAAAATCTTTACTCAAGATGTCAGACTTATAATAATACTCCGCCAGATAAAAACTGGACCGGAATTATTACTCTCAGGGAGAAATAAAGAACTTATAGTTATTATTTTATATTTAAAAATTTGCTCTATATAAAGTAAATTGAAGATTATTATTTATTTCAAATTCATTTGTTTCACTTATTAATTTTGATTTTTTATCTGATACCATATATGCATCAACTACACTCCAGATATGAACTCCCAGGATCAAAAATACAGGTATGCTAAAAAACCTGCTATCTCCTGTAATACGTTTGATCACAAAATTGCTTAAAATTGCTGTAATTTCTCCAAGTATAAACCATATTCCCCGGTTTATTTCTCCAATAAGTATCTGACCCAATCCCGGAATAAATAAACTTGCTATCCATATCAGGCTTTTTTCCTGATGAATAGTTTTTCCAATAGTTGAAAAAGTTATTTTATCTGATATTTTATCAACCATTTTTAAAATATCATTTTCAGCACCTGCTTCTTCACTAAATGCTGATAATATGACTGAATTATTTACATCTATGATTCGGATATTTAACCTGTAAATTTCACTTATTTTTATTAATTCACCAATAATTATTTGTGATGCTCCCAGAGAATTACCGATTTTTTTTGCGGTATTTATGTCTATATAGCCACTTTGTCCAATTTGAATCTCTTTTAAAACTGCGTTAAATTTTCCCCTTTCAACTATTGAAATTGAATTACCTAACTTTTGCACTAAACTTGTAGCTAAAGAATTTGCTAAGACTTCATTTAAATAATTTAATGACGGGTTTCCTGTATCATTTGAAATATCAGTTATAGCTAGTATTATTTTGTTATTTGTCCGTATTTCCTGCGTTTTTTGTTCAGATATTTTGAATTCATTTAAATTATTAATATTAGCAAGAACAGGTGAATTTATTACTAATATAAATGTAATAACTAAAACTATTATTTTTTTCAATTTAGATTACCCCATTGTAAATTACATTTTTATAATTATACAAAAAAGCAGAAGTTTCGTACTTATTTTTAAGTTTCTTAACTTTTAAAGATTATAGCTAGATAAAAAGAAACAAGAAATATAACTAATTGAATAGTTGATGGTTAATAAGTTAATTTACTTATAAAAGCTGTAATGAACTTACATAAATTAGATTTTTTTTATACCAGAGTAATTGTATTTCTTCCGGGAATTCATCATACATATTTTCACATAATTATACTCAATTTGTGGAATTTCCTGAAGTGATTTAGAATTATGAATGTTTAAGTTATAGCCTATTTCTTTCATTGATTGAATTGCTTTAGGGTTTACAACTCCTGAAGGCTTTGAACCTGAACTATAAGATTTAATTAAGTCTTTACCATGAATTTTAGCAAAAGCTTCTGCTATCTGACTTCTACAAGAATTTTCCACACATACAAATAAAACTTTTTTCATGCTTTAACCTTAACCTCTTTAACAGTTTTAAAATATTTTTTTTGAAACCATAATGAAACATTGACCAGAGATAATAAAACTGGAACTTCCACAAGAGGTCCAACAACTCCGGCAAAAGCCGCTCCTGAATTTATCCCAAATACTGCGATAGAAACTGCAATTCCTAATTCAAAATTATTTCCAGCCGCTGTAAATGCTATTGCCGCAGATTTTTCATAGTTAGAGCCTATTTTTCTTGCCAGATAAAATGCTGTAAAAAACATAATTGCAAAATATATACTTAAAGGAATGGCAATACGGATAACATCAATTGGTATTTTTACAATTAAATTACCTTTCAGACTAAACATTACTAAAATTGTAAATAATAAAGCAATTAAGGTAAAAGGACTTATAAAAGGGATATATTTTTCTTTAAACCATTTATCTCCTTTTAATTTAATTAATAATAGACGTGATAAAAATCCTGCTAAGAAGGGAATTCCCAAATATATAAATACGGATTGTGCAACCTGAACCATAGTTATATTTACTTCAAATCCTTTTATACCAAATAAAGGAGGAAGTATAGTTAAAAAGAACCAAGCATAAACAGAATAAAACAGAACCTGAAATATACTGTTAAATGCAACTAACCCAGCCGCCAAAGTATTATCTCCTTTAGCTAAATCAATCCAAACAATTACCATTGCAATACATGGAGCAATACCTATTAACATCATACCTGTCATGTACTCAGGTTTATCCGGTAAAAATGTAATGGCTAATAAAAACATTAAAAAGGGGGCAATAATCCAAACCAGAGAAAATAATATACCCATTAATTTTAAATCTTTAAAAACTTTGGGTAGTTCAAAATAATTTACTTTGGCAAGTGGAGGATACATCATGATAATTAATCCTATAGCAATGGGTATATTTGTTGTACCACTTTGAAAGCTATTCCAGAATTCAGCGACTACAGGAAAAAAATAACCCAGACCAACCCCCAGAAACATTGCTGAAAAAATCCAAACAGTTAAATACCTATCTAAAAACGGTAGTTTTTTTGTTAATTCTGACATCTTTATTTTAATTAGCCACAACACTTAACTTTTTGACTAATAACATTTTCCTGTACTGGATCAGGACAACATTTAGAAACATCTTCTGGTTTATTTTCTTCTATCATTTCATCAAGAATTACATAAACTTCCCATTTGTTACCATCTGGATCAGATACCCATACTTTGTCCTGAACTGCATAACAACAGGTAGTATTCTTTTCTTCAAGAGTAATTAAACCAGCTTCCTTAAGCCGTTCAATTCCTTTTTGAACTTCTTCCTTACTATTTAAGACAATACCAAGATGACTTAAAGAGCCTTTTCCTTTTTCAACCTGAACTTCGTTCAAAGCAAGCTTTAAAGGTGGGTTGTTTAAATCAAAGTTGGCATAACCTGATCGTACTTTATGAACTTTTTCACCAAAGAAAGCTTCGTAAAATTTTGTTGATGTCTCAACATTTGAAACATTGAGAGAAACATGAGTTTTTGCAATAGTTGTACTTGTCATTTTCTCTTACCTCCGCAACATGAACTTGTCATATTGCCTAAAAATTTTGATAATTGTTTTACTTTTTCAGTATTAATAGAACAAAGCATATTTTTACCGCTACGTTCCATTGTAATTAGCCCTGCATAGCGTAATTCTTTAAGATGATGAGACATAGTAGAAGTAATGTTATTTTCACCGCTAATTTGGCAACAAACTTCACCAACAGTTACACCAGTAACTTTTCGTATGTTTTCTTCTTCATCAACTGCAAAGGATTCACAGCATGAGCAAAGATATTGAAATATTTTTAAACGTGATGGCTCACCTAATGCCTTTAACAAACTAGCCATTTCTTTTATTTCTATTTCATTATTCATTTTTATACTTTCAGATTTTTACACTTCTATAACTATAGAAATATTATCGAAAAATATTTCATTTGTCAATAATATTTAACTTTCTATTTTTGTATTGGACAGTAGAGTAGATTCAGATAATGAGAACTTAGGCAGAGGTTTGTTTTCGCTGT
>CAYRDV010000355.1:0-6912 GCA_964422885.1 uncultured Candidatus Sericytochromatia bacterium | reverse complement strand
AGACATTCTTCCAACAAATTTTATTCTTTCAAAGACAGCTTTACAACTCTTTTGTAATCTTTTCTGAAAAGCAAAATTCATATAAGGTTGCTTATCCTCAAGAAAGACTATTAAACCTCTGGGATCTCTTTCTAATATTTCATTAATAACCGGATCAAAGTCAGGATGGAGTTTTAGTAAAGTCTGCGGGCAAAAATAAATATTATTTTTTTCAGAGAGATTATAATATTCTCTATTTTTAAGAGTTGAGGGAGCCTGAGGAAAATAATAATAAGAAGGTAAATTATTCATTCGGTGCAACTTTTCGCTATAAAACAAATCTGCTTCCGGAACTTCAATATGCTTAGTGGAAATATAGTAATCAATTGCCAGATTACCTGTAGTAGAAGGTAAACCCCAGCTCATTGTCTGGATTGGCGCAAGTTTGTAAAATGGTAAGAAAAAATTAAGCATATCCGAACCAATTTCCCAAAAATTAAGCACATCAATTTTAGCGTTTTTTACTACTTCATAAGCATCATTAATAGAGCTTGGGAGATCGATAAATTCAATATCCTGATTGGTAATATGTGGTTTAATCAGAGAATTACCTTTAAACTTATCACAAATAACACTATATTTAAATTTTTTATTATCAAGATTGTTTAAAAGGCCAGAAACAGATTTTGTGAAAATAGATTCATGACCATTAGTAACCAAAAAAGAGATATGTTTTTTACCAGAGTTAAACTGAGGATTTAGTCTTGGGAAATAAGGCTCAAAAACTCTGACCATTTTTTCTCTTAAATTCTTATCATCACGACCATGATAAAGCATCATATAGAAAGTCTGGGAAGTAAAATAATTTAATTTTCCGATATCAAAATTAAGCCCATTTTCAAGATAAGTATCAATTGCTCTGGTAATTTTATCTCTGTAATAGTCAATCTCTTCATTACTTTGGAAAATTACCGGTGAGAGCAGAGCTGTATGAAACTTAAGAATATCATTATCATGATCAAGCTTCATCATACTGTTGTAATGAATCAAAGCTCCATCATTATTTCCCTGTTTTTCCAGTAGTGTTGCCAGATTATACCTGGCTGCAATAAAATCAGGTTTTAATTTTATTGCCTGATTAAAATGTTCTATTGCTAAATCTATTTCCCGGACTTCATTAAATAAAGAACCAAGAATATTATGATAAATATAACTTTCAGGATTTTTGCTTAATAAGCGGATATAAATATCAATTGCTTCTCCTATTTTACCCTGCTTTGTTTTTATATCAGCAAGGCCAGCCAAAGCATTTTCATTATATGGATCTTTGCTAAGGACATTTTTATAGCAGATAATGGCTTGCTGAAAATCTTCTATCTGGGTAAACAAACTACCAAGATTGGTATAAGCCATTAAAAAATTAGGTGCTAATCTTAATGCTTCCTGAAAATATTTAATAGCATTGGAAAAATTTCCTGATTCTTTGTAGGCTATACCAATATTATTAAAATTATCTGGTGAACTGGGGTTGAGCTCTATGGCCTGCTGAAAATACTTTATCGCTTCAGGATAATTTTTATTATTAATCATTAATGCGCCAAGTCCGGCAAATACTTTAGGATTTTCAGGACTTATCGTCAATACTGTTTGATATGTATTAAAAGCCTCGTTATATTTACCTAATTTTGCAAGAGTTAAAGCCATATTTAAAAAAGCCTGAATAAAATTAGGTGCCAGATTAATAGTTTTTCTAAAATATTCCAATGCTTCTTCAAGCCTGTCAAGGCGACTTAAGGCTTCTGCCAGATTATTACTGATAATGGGATTGGCAAGCGTTTTATCAAATGCTTTTTTTAGGTAAAAAACAGCATCATTAAATCTGTTTTGCTGGGCATACAATAACCCTAGGTATTGTAAGGTTTCAGGATGCTCCTGATTAATTTCCAGAATCTGATTATAAATTCTTTCGGCATTTACCAGATTTCCTGCTTTATGCTCATTTTGAGCACTTATAAATAATTGATTTATATTTTCATTGAACATTTAGCCAGAACCTTTTTATTTACCCTTTTTTATTATATATATTGTGCCTTTATTTTTACCAATTTTTTCTATTATATTTTCATTTTGTAGATATTGTGCATCTTTTTTTATTGTATTAATCGAATACTTTTCCAGGCCATTTTTTATATCACTTATTTTTACTGGCTCATTTTTTGAAATGTATTCCCTTATTTCTTTTTGTCTCTCATTTAAATAGCCACCTTTTTCATTATAAATATTATATTTTTCTTCTAGCCTTTTTATTAATATTTCCAGACTATTAAGGAAAAATATCTGCCATTTTTCTATTTTCTCTTCTTTAGTATTTCTTTTTCTCTGAGCTTCCATTAGTGATTCATAATAATCTTTTTTATATTTTTCTACGATATTTTCAAATGAAACATACTGAATAAAACTATACCCTTCTTTAAGAAGTAATAAAGTTGTTAATAGCCTTGATAATCTCCCATTTCCATCCTGAAAAGGGTGGATTGATAAAAACTCATAAATAAATAAGGTTATTATTACCAGAGGATGTATTTCTTTTTCTGATAAACTTTTATTAGTCCAATCAATTATTTCACTCATTTCTTTTTCTACTAAATAAGTTTCAGTTGTATTGAAAATTATTTTTTGTGTTCCATCTGGAAAGTTTGCTACAACTTTATTTGAAAGATTTTTGTAATTTCCTCTATGCCTTGTATCTTTTTGACTTTCTTTTAATAAAATGCCATGTAATTGCTTTATATAATTTTCTGAAAGCGAAATACTATTATAATTTTCTAAAATTATTTCTAAAACTTCGTAATAACCGATTACTTCTTGCTCATCCCTGCTTTCAAATTTAGTAATTTTGATATTATTTAAAAGCTTTTTTACTTTCTCATCAGTAAGAGTTGCACCTTCAATCCTTGTTGAGGAACCAATACTTTGAATAGTGGCTATTCTTTTGAGTTCTTTTAAATATTTATTTTCTTTTTTTTCTACGACATCCCATTTGCCTTTAAACAAATCAATAAAACCTATTTTTTTTATAGTAATTTGGTTAGTTTTAAAATCATAATTAATTTTATCTTCAAGCATTTTTTATCAAATATCTATTATGTATCTATATTCTATCTATATATTTTACGATAGATATTTTATTTAAGGAATAATTTTTTTATTTTCTCCCTACATTGGAAATAACGGACGAAGCTATCTGCTGTGTAACTCATATAATTTTTCCTTATTATATTTTACATGGCAGATAGCGGGTGTTATCAGACGTAATTATTTTAATTTCTAATAATAATCTGGTTTTTATTAATTTCAATTATATTACTGGTATTTAACTTCTCAATAATATTTTCAATTGTATTATCAAACATGGTCAATAAGTCACTATTTTTAATATTTCCTGTAGTAACTAAAATTAATTTATAAGGTTCGCCATTTATATAAAAGCTATTTAAAAAGTCTATGTCCTTTGTTATTACTACTCTTGAATCTTTTGTTGATACTTTATTTATTTCATTATCAGACGTAGAATTATGATTTGGTAAATCAAGGGTATGAATTGAATCATAGCCTTTTTTAGTTAATAATTCGGATAATTTCTTTGGGAGTTGAGCATCAACTATAAATTTCATGCCACTAAATTAGAAACACTTTTTACTTTACTTAATTTAGCCGCAAATTCCAGACAAGCATAAATATCATCAGCTTCCAAGTCTTCATAATCTTTTAGAATCTCACTGGTTGTCATTCCTGAAGCCAGTAATTCTAAAATATTTTCGACTGGATACCTTAAATTTCTGATTATTGGTTTACCATGGCAAATTTCAGGGTTTATTTTTATTCGACCAATTAAATTTTTTTCATCCATAATAAATCCTCATTTAATATCCCTCTGCTCTTATTCTACAACAATCAACAAATATTTTTTTACTTAATTAAATTCTATAGGGGTAATAATTTTTTAGACTTGGGGAAATTTTATTCATATCCTGTAAAAGGGCTTTTTTATATTTAGGCTTTAATCTCGTTTCAAAATAGTCATGCTTTTTATTTTTAATTTTCTGATATGCTTCATCAAAATCAATAGCTTTAAGTTGGCTCATCAAATCTCCTAAAATTATCCATTGTCTGAAGTTAATACCCATAAAAATAAAATCTATCACATTTGTCGATGAATTATGATCATGCCAAAAAACATTTCCAAATCTGGATAAGAGCCAGTGATCACCTGAACCGGTAATTGCAAAAACCCACCAATCCATTGCTTTTCTATGAAATTCTTCATTATTTTCTTTACTAAAATCAATAAAATAATTATGTTCCCAAATCGCAGCTTCAATAGAGTAGAAAATGAATTCACCCGCATATTCATGATTATCTTTTTCTTTTACAAAATCTAAATAATCTTCTGGTAACCAATCGGGTAATTTTTTAATGTCCTCCTCTAAAACTGGGTTTTCTCTATTCGGGTATAAATCCTTTATTTCCTCAAAATTTTTTAATTTAAACATTACTTTTTCTTAAATCTTATGTCTGATAACTCCTGCATATCTTCAATTATGGCAGATATTTAACAATTATCTCATAAATTAACCTACTCAAAAAATAATAAAAATCTCGTTTACACAATATATTTATGGGTTATATACCCCCAAATATGTTTATTTTAAAATATATAAACTTGTTATAGCTAAGGCATATTTTGTTTTGCAGATTAAATTCTTTACCTTAAAAAGCCTTTATATTTTTCTTTTAGTTCCTGAAACCGCTTCATCTTTTCTTCTTTAGGCAGGTTCTGAATTTGTTTTAATTCCATAGCTAATGCAGGGTTAATCCTATTCATTGTTTCAAAAAAGTTTTGTTGTTGCTGATTTTTTTCTGCTGTATACCCTGGTAATCTAGTCTGATCAATTTTATATACAGTCATAATCTTAGAGCCATCTACTGATATTGAATAGTATTCATTTTCGTGAAAAATATCTTTAGCATTTTTATCTACATTATAATTTTCAACTATATTAAATTCAGCTTTGTCAGTATCTACAAAATTCAATCTGTTTCTATCTTCAATAGGAAGTATTAAGCGGTTAAAATAGCCGGGGAATTTATCAGAGCTGACATTAATTATCCTGCCAGGATTATTTTTTAAAACATATTCAAGAGCTTTTCTTGATGACAGACCCCAGTAATCAAGAGAAAATTTATCCTCTAAAGTGCTTTTTCCATTTGAAACTATCAGGTTAAAATAAACATTTTGAAACGGGTGGTTCTTGATCATCGTGAAAGCTGTACTGCCAAATGAAAAAATAATAATTCCGGTAAAAATATATTTCATAATGTCTTTTTTTTCTGTTTTGCCTGACTCAATATAACGAAAAATCCCTTTTAATCCTTCAACAGCAAAAATTATAATAACCGGATAGATAAAAAACATATGCCTCCATCCGTTATAAAATTTCGACTTTAAAAAAATTACAGACATTAAAGGGAGAAACAGACAACAAAGAAAAATAAGGTTATTTCTTTTTGTTTCATCATGCATTAAAAAATCAAAATAATCTGAAAATATTGATTTAAAGGCGTATATAATTCCTATTCCTGCACAGATTGGATATAAGATTGGTGTCGTTATAATGATCCAGGCTGGTATATAATGGGGTGGTAAATTATTGGAATCTGTAAATACCCCGAAAAAAAGCTCAGCTCCTTGCCATCTTGGGAATTTACTGGCCGTTATAAAAGCATTAAAAAAATTACTAAATGGTGATTTCCATAAGTAAGGCCAGGTTATATATAAGAAGATAGAAAGAGAGGATAAAAATACAGAAGAGAGCAATAAATAATTTACCTTTTTTGTATCAGGTTGCTTTATTTTTAGCTTATCCAGGATAATTAGGCCAATAGTTATAAAAATAATAATTAAACCAGCGGTTCTGATATTTAAAAGTAGAGAACATACATAACCATGAATTATTGCCCATTTAAGATTTAAATTTCCAGCAAAACGGGTCATCGTAAATATTGCAAGTATATATACAGCAAGAAAAATAATATCTTTGTCATTATAAAAAGAATCGGCGAAAATTCTTGGGCTTAAAATTAAAAACAAAACAGCAATCAGGCCCCATTTCTCATCCTTAAAGTGGTTTTTACAAAGAAAATAAAAGAAAATCATACTGGTAAAGAAAAAGGAAAAAGTTGCAAAATGCCTCATAAAGTATATTTCTCTTGGGTCCTGCAAATTAAAAAGTTTTTCCAGCAAGATCAAGGGTAGTTCAAAACCTACTCCATAATCCTTATCCTTAAAATCAAAAAGTTCATTATTGCCACCAAAGATATACTGATAAGTTAATATTCCTAATTTTCTCTGCTGCTCTTCATCATACGAAAGGCCATAATCTTTATAAATAAATATTCCCAGGATAAAATATGCTAAAAAAAACAATATAGGAATGACTGTTTTTTTTAAATTAATTTTATTTCTGAGTTGGGAGCTAATTTCATTTTTTTCCATATTTAAACTAAAAAACTCTCTTAATGCCAGACAATGGTCTTCTTAGGCTTTTATAACTGAGACCTGCCTTTAATGATAGAAGTATACCAATAGCTTCAAGATAATTTTCAGCTATGATAATTTTTTCTTCCAGGCCAAATTTTTCTGGTATGTCATTGATAAAAGTTGTATTTTCCTTTACCGCAATAACCGGGATATTTTTTTGTAAAACAGTTTGCATCCAATTGGCACCTACACAGGAAAAAGGACATACTAAGGCATTTATATCACTTAAAGTAATACAACCGGAAAAGATACTTTCTGGTTGTATAAACCGTGGGGCAAACTGTAATCCCCTTATTACACAGGGAATATAGGTAAAGCCAATTTCTTCGGCT
>CAYRDV010000354.1:0-6939 GCA_964422885.1 uncultured Candidatus Sericytochromatia bacterium | reverse complement strand
ATAAGGGAAAATTTTGATAATTTAGAACAGAGAAAATCTATCTTTGATGCAGATAATAGAATATCTCTAATGAATTCTTCTTTATACGATTTATTTAATGAAGTTTTGGAAACAGTCTCACCAAAAAGACTAAATTATGGAATTATTTATTTCTGGAAAGCTCTAATTGAAGCAAAGATGAATAAATACCCAGAAGCTCTTGAATTGTTAAAACTATGTTGTCATAAAAATCTTTCTTTTCCTGTTACTGATGAGTCACGCCTGAAATACTATGAACAGGAATGGTCAAGATTATCCATAAATGATAATTTTGTTCTAACTTTTGATAATTGGAAAAATATAATAATACCCTCTGATTTTATAAAATATACTGATGAAGTTGCTTATAATGATTATGATACTAATGAAATTAAGCACGAAAAAAGGCTGACTGAGTCATCTATTGCCAGGATTAGACCATTAATTAATGATTTATATGACTTGTTAAATTCTGGAAAATCTGAAGTTGTAAAGTGGGCTTTAAAAAGTTTACTGGTTGAATATCATGATTATCCTGATTTGCTTACTTTACAGGCCGAATTAGAGTTCAATTCAGGTAATGTACAGTTTGCTGTTACTCTTTTGAATAAAGTTATTCAGATATTCCCCAATAGTGAAATTATGCAAAAACTGGCTGTTGCTTACTGGCATACAGGTAAAGTATTTGATTCCCTGGATTTAATGGAAAGAGCTTATAAAATTTCGCCAACAGACCGCAAAATATTAATAAATTATATTGAAGCTCTTTATTCTTTAGGTTATTACCATAAAATAAAAAATATAATGATCATCGCTGCTAGCACTGATCGACAGTTAATAAACAGTTTACAGATGGAAAAAGAAAGAGATTATATTCTTCAAAAATTAAAAAAAAGAGAAGATTATAATGAAGATAAATACATTGTAACAGCAATCATTTCTACCTATAACTCAGAAAAATTTATCAAAGGTTGTCTTGAAGATTTATTGGAGCAAACACTGGTTAATAATCTGGAAATAATAGTTGTAGATAGTAATTCACCTCAAAATGAGGGTGATATAGTAAAAAGCTATTTGAAAAATAATGAAAATATCAGATATATTAGGACAAAAAATCGGGAAACTGTCTATGCAGCTTGGAATAGGGCTATTAAAAGCTCAACCGGAAAATATCTTACCAATGCAAATACTGATGACAGACATAGAGAAGATGCTTATGAAATAATGGTGAATGAATTGGAAATTTCACCTGAAATATCATTGGTTTATGCCCCTTTATTTATAACAACAAAAGAGAATGAGAGTTTTAAAACCTATGTTCCTGAAAATACTGGTTATAACTGGTATGACTGGGATCGAAAAATTCTTTTATGGAAAGGTTGTTTTATCGGTCCACAACCAATGTGGAGAAAAGATGTTCATGACGAATATGGTTATTTTGAACCTGAGCGTGTGGTAACAGGAGATTATGAGTTTTGGTTAAGAATTTCCCAGACAAATAATTTTAAGCGGATCCTTGGTACTCTTGGTATTTACCTTGATTCGCCCACAAGTGTTGAACATGCAAATAAAGAAATTCAGTTCAAAGAAGGTGAAACCCTTTTAAAGGAATATGGTGAAGCCGAACAAAACGGAAAAATACTAAAACGAAAAAAAGAACTGAACAATCTTAAATTTTCTCCAGAAGTAAAACTAACCGAATCTATAGATAATATTTTTAGTTCTATAAATTACTTTATTGAAGAAAGGTTTATCCCTCAAAATCTTAAAAAATTAAATAATGATGGTTATTATATACTTGCTAATAAATGGGAATGCTGGTCTTTGCCAGAATCCTGGGTTGAGCATATAAATCTGTTGGTTGATCAGGTTTGGGTTCCCAGCACATTTGCCAAAGAAAGTTATATCTATTCAGGTATCGAGCCTGAAAAAATAAAGGTGGTCCCTCCTGGAATTGATACTAATATATTTTCTTCAGAGATTAATGAATCCACAGAGGCATATTCTAATAAGTCTTTACAAACCGTTTTGAATAATCGATTTACCTTTTTATTTGCTGGTTCACTTACAGACAGAAAGGGTATAGATATTTTAACAGAGGCTTTTCTGGAAGAATTTGGTGCACAAGAAGATGTTCAACTGGTAATTAAGGATGATTTAAAAGAGTCATCTTTAAAAAGTACTGAGTTTTGTGAAAAAATTTCATCCCATAAAAATATTGTTTTATTAGATAATGAATTTTCTGATAATGAAATGGCTTGCTTATACAGAGTATCAGATGTTCTGGTCTATCCATATAAAACAGAATCAAGTGGAAAACAGATCCTGGAAGCAATGTCCTGTGGTATACCAGTAATAACCACTAGGGGTGGTGCTGCTTTAGATTATTGTAATAATGAAAATTCTTATCTGATAGAAGCTAGCTGGAAAGAAATTGAAAACAGCAAACTGGAAACTCATAAACTTATAGACAATATTTATTATTTTGAACCTGATAAAAAACATTTTAAAAACTTAATGAGGCATGTTTATAAAAATAGAGATGAAGTTAAAGAAAAAGGCTTAAAAGCAAGGGGATTTATTTTAAAAAATTATAGCTTAAATAAGGTAATAGAAATCGCTGAAAACTGTCTAAAAGATTTAAAAGGAATTAAAATATTAAGAAATAATCTGGAAGAAATAAAAAAAGACTTATTAAAAAAAGGGCAGACATTATTTGTAGAAGGTGATTTTATAAATGCTCAAAAAATATTCGCTAAGCTAAGTAAATATGAAACTACCAATGGTGATTATTTTTATAATCTTGGAATGTGTTATTTTAAACAGGAAAAATATGATGAAGCTGTAGATGCATTTTCTACCAGTCTGGAACTTGATATCTGTACATATGAGTTATGTTATTATCTGGCTCTTTGCCTTGATAAACTTGGTGATGAAGAAACAGCACAATTATATTATGAAAAAGCCAATGAACTTAAATAATATGTTTAATCTCCTGAAAAGTGGGTATATTACATATGACTTCTTCTTTTTGATAGTAGTCAAATATTAATTTTTATATTAATATGAAGTAAAATAGTTTAACTAATGAATAAAATTTCAAGTAAAAAATTAGGTAAGATTTATGAACGTGAAATTTAAATATGCTTTTCTTTTGTCTTTTTTGGTTGTTATAGCTGGATGTACAAAGAATGATTTATCACAAAATGTAATAAATGCAGATTCTGTACCAAACACTAAAAATGTGGATAAATATTCCTCAATAATTCCTCCTACTGTAACCATTAAAGTTGGTAAAACCTTTAAGTTTAGTGCCAAAATTGAACTTATTGATGGTAGTCTGGCAATTCCCAAGAAAATTTCCTGGGTTTCTGCTAATCCATATGCAGTACAAGTTGCAGCGGATGGGACAATAACCGGAATGAATGAGGGGTTTGCTATAGTAACCGCTAAATCAAAAGATGATCCTACCAGGAAAGCTACCGCAACAGTTAATGTTGAAGAATAAGTTTGAAAATTGTACACATAAGTTCCTTTGACTTTGGAGAGGCTGGTGTTTCAGCCCATAGGCTGCACAGGTCATTGATTGACTATGGTGTTGATTCATCTTTTCTGGTTATTCAAAAAACAAAAAATGATCCTACAATAAAAGAAATATCGACTAACTTTAAGGATCAAACATTTAATTACAGACCAGATTTTACTGATTTTGAAAAATTAAATGTTCGCTGGTATTTGCTTTACAATAATAAACTGGGTAAGAAAAACAACCTGGCGTTTTTTACTGATGAAATGGCTATTGCTGTTTTGGAAAATAACCCTGAAATAAAAGAAGCCGATGTTATCCACTTACACTGGATTACAGGTATGTTAGATTTAAGCCTGATTCCAAAATTATTTAAAAATAAAAAAATTATCTGGACTCTATATGATATGAACCCTTTTACAGGAGGATGTCATTTTAGCAATAACTGTGAGAAATTTAAAAGTGAGTGTGGAGCTTGCCCACAAATAGGTTCAGATATTTTTGAAGATATTTCAAACAAACTATGGAAATATAAATCTGCTATTTATCAATCCACTTCTCTAAAAATTGTTGCAACAAATAGCCTGATTGGTGAAAATATTCTTGCCAGTAAATTATTATCTGGACACTTTTCCGGAGTTATTAACCAATCAGTCCAGACTGATATTTATAAACCTTATCCAAGAGTTGTTACCCGAGGTGAATTAAATATACCTGAAGATGTTTTTGTAATACTTTTTACTGATATTAACAGCCTGCTGAAAAATAATAAACTTGACGATTTTACCAGATATTTAAAAACAATTTTAATGAAAAAAAATATCTACCTGATTACAATGGGTACTGGTATTAAAGATTTAGAACTACTTTCAGGCTTTAAGACAATTAATTATGGTGAGATTGTAAATGAAAATGACAGAGCAAAAATATACAGTAGCTCTGATGTTTTAGTATTGCTTTCTGACGATTATTTTCTCCCCAATAATGCTATTGAATCTATATCGTGCGGAACACCGGTTATTTCCTTTGAGCGACCTGGAATAAATACTATTATTGAAAACAGTAAAACTGGTTTTATTGTAAAACAAAATGATTTTGAACAACTGGCTGGTGAAATAAAGAAAATAATTTTGTTCGATAAAAATGAAGAGATGGAAGATTTTTGTCGTGAGAAAGCAATAAAAGAATTTGATATCAATATTCAGACAAAAAATTATTTAGAATCATTATATGAATATAACTTTCCCGAAGAAAATGATTTTTATAGTTTTATAATAGACAAATTTAAACATAAAAATTACCAACCAGTAATTACTAAAGTAGAATCCTTAATTTGTGATGGCAAAGAAACTTATGAAAACTACTTACTATTGGCTTATAGTCTTGAAAAAACAGGTGATTTTGAAAATGCTGAAAAATTCTACCAAAAATGTAATTCTTTTAAATTAAGCGAAACTAAAACTGCTGGAGAAGTTGCTATTACTCAGGATTCAATCTTAAAAGATTTACCGGGAAATTTTTTAGAGATAGACTCACCAATTTCTTTTAATTTTATAAAAACAGAGCCATTACCCAAAATTTCTATCGTCACACCTTCATTTAATACAGATAAATATCTTGAAGAATGTATTGAATCTATTCTTTCTCAAAATTATTCCAACCTCGAATATGTAATTATGGATGGTGGAAGTACTGATAACTCGGTTAGTATAATAAAAAAATATGAAAAATATCTTACTTACTGGCAAAGTAAAAAAGATAATGGGCCATATTCAGCAATTGACTCTGGATTTTTACATACTTCAGGTGAAATTATGACCTGGCTTAATTCAGATGACACTCTTTACCCTTATTCATTTCAAACGGTTGCTTTAGTTTTTTCTAATTTTGAAAAGATTGAATGGATTACAGGACGTCCCAGTGTTTATTACACAAAATATAAGCGGATCAAAGAGCTAAATTATCTGCCAGGGTGGAACCGAAAAAAGTTCTTAAATTTTGATTATACAAATCCATATATCCAACAGGAAGGTACTTTCTGGAAAAGAACCTTGTGGAATAAAGCTGGAGCTTATCTTAACCCTGAAATTGAACTGGCTGGTGATTTGGAATTATGGATTCGCTTTTTCAGGCATACCCAGGTATATACTCTTGATAAACCTTTAGGTTTGTTCCGTTATGATACTGAGCTTGGAGAACAGCGTTCAGTTAAATCATTTAAAGATTATAAAAATGAATCTGATAAAATACTTCAATTTGAAAACCTGATATATGATATTAGTAAGGATAAAACATTATTACCAGCTCCTCCTCCGGTTTATTTAAAAAATAAGGCAATGTTTTTTTTAAACGATAAAAAATTAAAAGAACCGGAAATTTTAAAAAATACAGCCAGATTATTGTGGGAAAACGGTACTTTATTTACAGCTTTGGAGCAATTTGAAAATGCTGTAAAACAAAAACCAGGAGATAAAGAACTGGTAGTAAATTACACAGAAGCCCTTTTTTCACTTGGCCTGATCAATAAGATGAAGAAAGTTTATAACCATTATTTTGAATTAAACCCTGATGAACAGACGATTAAAGCTTTAAAAAAAGAAAAACTTAAAGAAATAATTAAAGATAAACTACAGGCCAGAGAGACTGTTAATGAAGATAAATATCTTGTAACAGCAATAGTTTCTACCTATAATTCGGAAAAATTTATCAAGGGGTGTCTTGAAGATTTATTAGGGCAAACAATGATTAATCATCTTGAAATTATTGTCATTGATAGCAATTCTGAACAAAATGAAGGTGAAATTGTCAAAGAATTTCTTGAAGAAAATCCTAATATTCGCTATATCAGGACACCAAACAGAGAAAATGTCTATAAAGCATGGAACCGGGCTATAAAAAGAGCAGGTGGAAGATATATTACCAATGCAAATACAGATGATCGCCATAAACATAATGCTTTTGAAGTAATGATAAAGGAGCTGGAAAAAAATCAGGAGGTTTCTCTGGTATATGCGGCTGTTAATGTAACTTATGGCGAAAATGAAACTTTTGATAAGAATACTCATTATTCTGTTTATCCCTGGACAGCCTGGAATAGGGATAAATTATTAAATTACTGCTTTATCGGGCCGCAGCCAATGTGGCGAAAAAAATTACATGAAGAATATGGTTTTTTTGAAGATGATAAAGTAATTACAGGAGATTATGAGTTTTGGCTGAGAATTTCCCAGACAAATAATTTTAAAAGGCTCGAGATACCATTGGGTCTTTATCTTAATTATTCTGAAAGTATTGAACATAAGAATTCCGAAAAACAAGTGGAGGAGCTAGCAAAAATTACCAGTGAGTATTTTGAAGCTAATTATGAAGGCATCGTTATTAAAAGGAAGAAACAA
>CAYRDV010000353.1:0-6994 GCA_964422885.1 uncultured Candidatus Sericytochromatia bacterium | reverse complement strand
AGTTCTGGGATTTAAGGGCTTCTTAAGGTTTTCTACTAAAATTTAATGCACCCCATATACCATAGCGTCAATTATTCGTTCAAAAAATAATGCTATAATTCTATTTGACTTTTTAATAATTAAAACATAATCAACAAGCTTGATGAAAGGGCTTTGCTCCTTAGTCTTTTTTATTAATAGCTTTTCAACCGTTTCTTTTTTTACTTCTGCCAATGCTTCGCCTGTTTCTGGGTTTAAGTATTGAAAATAAAAATTTAATAACTTTGAGTTTATTAAAGCTAATATATATTTTAAATTTAAAGTATTACTTTTTATACTTAGAACATGTAAATTATTCATACAAACAAATTGATTTATATCTAAAGTTGAAATTAAAGAATCCCCAGTCTGCCTTATTACAATTTTTTCTTTTGCATCAAAATTTGCTGAAAGCCTAGGTTCTGCTAACCATTCACCAAATTTTATCCACCTTTTACTATCCCAATTATTTTCATATTTATTAATATCACTTCCTCTTAATAATTTCCTATAGGATTTATCAATTTTTTGTTCAGCATCAAAAATTCTATTCTCAACCGTATTTCTATCTTGCTTTGGAACCCCTTTACCAACCTGGTAAGGTTTCATGCCTACAACAACATTACATAACTCAAAAATTGTACTAGAATTCTTTTTTATTTTAGATACTAAATTTTCAACTTTTTCTGTAGCAAATATATTTATAACTTCACCATTCTTTTCTTTCCACTTTTCCTGATTATGGGTTAATATTCCTACTTCGTTTATATCAATATGATTTAATATTTCAATTAGATTATGTTTAATATATCCCTTTCTAAAAATAACTACCTCAGTATCTACAACGGCTTCAAAAACACTTTTATGATAATGTGCAATTTTTAGTATTGAATTATCAGTGGTTAAATATCTTCTTATTCTTATAAGTTTTAAATTAGTTAACCAAGTATTTGGAATAATATAGGAAATAATTGCCTTATCTTTTATAAAATCAAAACTTTTTTCAATAAATAATAAATAACTTTCAGGTTGATAATCCTGATGTTTATAATTTTTCTTAAAATATTCCTTTTCCTCAATTGGAAAATTAACTCCATAAGGCGGATTTCCATTAACAATATCAAACTTATTTTCTAAATCCCTTCCAAACATCCATTCAGGTGCAAACCAGTTTGCATAATTATTTTGATCATATATATCAAAATCGGCAATTTTATCAGCTTCATCATTAGGAAACCCTATTGAAATTAAAATACTTGAAATTTGTTTTCTTATTTCCTTATCTCTTTTTTGACAAACAAGTTTATCTTTTCTGGTTTTTGCTTCAAAATGCTTGTGACGAACTTCTTGTAATTCTTTTTGTAAATTAATGATTTCATTATTCGCAAGAGCCAAGGACATCTGACCTGATAAACCAATAAGGGTATTTGCTGCAACAAATTTTGTTTCAAGATTTGGTAAAGGCCTTATTCCTCTGTTTTCCATACCTTTCTTCTCATTTTGATCAATAATAAGAGATATAAAAAACCTTAGTTTGGAAATTTGAATTGCAATAGGCTGAATATCTACTCCATAAATACAATTTTCAATTAAAAATAATTTTCGACCAAAATCACTGGCATTATTTTCAAATGTTTCATTTATTTCAATTAATTTTTCTTCTCTTTGCTTTTTATCTTTTTCATTTAAAGCCTTCATAAGTTCAATTTGAGCTTTTTTCTTTTGTAATTCTCTCCAACGGGTATTACCATTTTTATCTTCTTTATCAAGTTTTCTTAAAAGATATACCAGTTTATGTAATATTCCCATTGGGAAAGCCCCTGAACCACAGGCAGGGTCTAATATTTTACAATGGTCAATAGCAAATATTAATTGCTGGACTTCCTGTTCATTAAAGGAATGAAGCTTATCATTATAGTGGGTTAACTCCCTTAACTCATTTTCAAGCTCATCTTCTTTACCTTCCCACCTACTTTTACTAATACTTTCAGTAAAAATTAACTGCCCGTTTTCCGCCTGATCTTTAAAAAGTTGGGTTTGCATTTCTCCAAATTTAACATAAACAGGATTTGTTTTTAGTAATTGACCTTTTAAATAGGCAATTAAACTTTCATCAACCATATAATCAACAATTTCACGTGGAGTATAAAAAGAACCAGTTTGTTTTCTTGCTGTAGTAGCTGTTTCAGGATTATAAAAAGCCAAAAGATTTTCAAAAGCTTTGCCTAATAATTCAGGATCAAGAGCAATTTCTTCTTCAATTGGTGTATTCTCCTCAATTGTAAACTTATAGTTTTTAAATATTTCAATAATTCCTTTAAATATTTCCTTATTTTTTTTTGTTCCATATATTGAAGTTAAATCAACTTTCCTTTCTTCCCCAAATAATAGAAAGTCTGGAACTAATGCCTGAAATTTTTCATTTCGTGTAAACCCATCCACAAACTCATGTTTTCCTGTATCCTCATTATCTTTATCTAAACAGTCAAATAAACCACCGTTTAAAAAAGGGATATTTTCAAAAAGTTTAATTACTTCATTTTTAGATATATTAAATAATTCTGGATAACGGTATAAATTTTTTACTCCATGATCTTTTTTATTAAATGAAGATGAATCATCTACAAAATCACGGTCACCCATTTTTTGATTAAGTGTTGCAAAAAATAAATTTTGTAAAATAGCTGGATAATAGTTTCTTGTTTTTTCACTATTTGATTCAAAGTTGTTTAAAATCTTTTGGATATAATTCGCATCAAAAAGTTTTTCTTCTACTAAATTTTTCTCTTTTAGAAACCAGACAAAAATTAATCGGGTAATTAGGCGAATTAAATTAAGTTGGTTATTTTTACTTTCTTCAGATTTATTTTCATTAGGAAATTTAACAAAACTCTGAGAATAAAAGAACCAGTTTGATAATTCTCTGAAAAAACGTTTATTAAGTTCTTTAGTATCTAAGGTTTTTTGCCATGCATTGTGTAATTCTACGAAATTAGTAAAGTTGTATTTATCCTTTAATTCATCCAGAGAAAGATCAAAGAGTATTTCAATATGTGCTCTATGAGTATTTTTAACTCTTATATCCTTAATTAGAGTAACTTTTTCCAAAACATCTTTACTTTTGCTTTTATCCTTCTCATGTAATCTTCTGTTAATAACTGAAAGAGTTAAAGTATCATCATGTTTAAATAAAATCATTACAGGCATAGCAAACAATTTATTAACCTCACGGGTAATGTTTGCCAGCGTTGTCCTGTTATATTTTTCTTTACTTAATTCAATAACTATAAATAAATAACTTTCAATAATAGTTTTATTAAATTCTTTGGTATCAAATAAAGAAACCTGCTTTAAAATTTCTTCTTTAGAAAGCTGAAATAATAAATCTATGTATTTCCAATCGGACGTTAAAGCCTTTTCTCTATTAAACCTTATCTCATTTGGATTATTTTTTATATATTCTTCTTCAAATTCTTTAAGAGTCGGTTTATTTAAAGGATATTGTCTTTCTGTATTATAACCAAGTGTCTGAAAAAGATTTATACTCTTTTCAAACAAACTTCCTGTTTCAAATGCTTTGATTGATTGTTCTATAGCAATTTTAAAATCTTTCATTTTTATTTAAGCTTCTTAAAATTATTGTTCCCTATTAATGATTTCATTTGTGTAATTGCAATTTGGTTAAGTTGTTGTAACCTTTTATTTTGCGATAATCCCTGATGAATTAATACTGAGTTAATGCTTTCTAGGTTGGAAAGTACTACCAACTGTTCTAAAGTTGCATTATCTCTTATATTCCCTTCTAATTCAGGATTAGACTCTCTCCATTGTTTCGATGTAATTCCAAATAAAGCGACATTAAGTAAATCTGCTTCGTTAGCGTAAACAAAATTTATTTGTTGTTTTGAAAGTGCTGGCGGTATTATTTTTTCTTTTATTGCATCTGTATGAATTCTATAATTTATCTTAGTTAATGTTCTCTGTAAGTTCCATTCTAATTTTAAACGGTCATTCTCATCGTTTTTCAACCGTTGAAACTCAATTAATAGATATAATTTAAATTCTGAGCTTACCCAGGAAGCAAATTCAAAGGCTATATCTCTATGTGCATATGTTCCACCCTTATTGCCTATTTTAGAAATAAGACCAATTGCATTCGTTGTTTCTATCCATTTAGTTGGAGAAAGAACAAATGAATTGCTTCCTGCCTGATACATAAAGGAGTCGAATTCGACCCCTTTGAAATTAGGATTATGCAGTTTTTCCCATAAACCCAAAAACTCAATAGTTGTTTTGGAACGCATCCAGTTTTTTACTATGTCTTTTGGTTCATTAGGGTTTTTATAACGAGCAATATCAGTAATTGAAATATAGTCTTCTTTTTCTCTGGAAAATAATGCTACTTCATTGCCTATAACATTTATACTTTGTTTTTTCATAACAACTCCAATTACTTAATAACTAACCATGTTACCAGTTCAAAATCATTCATATCATTTATTTGCTTGGTTTTAGAAACAAGTAACCCACTACGTTCTGTTGTAATTTTAATACTATTTCTTCTTTTAAATATCCTGCTTATTTCTTCAATAGATTTTTTTAACAATACAGTATATTTTTCCATTTCCTGACCTTGATTTGTCTCATTATTAAATAATCGGCAAAGTTCATGAAATGGTTCATTTTTTCCCTGACACATCAAACGGTAAATTTCCAGAATATGTTTTGCATTTGTATAATTAAAACGAACTATTCCATCTTCACGAATATAAACAAGAAAATATGGTTGTAAAGGATTTACTTCTTCATTACCACTAGTATCACCTTTTTGTTTTAAACAAAAGATAACCCCAGGTTTTATTATTTCCATCTCATCATTTGTAAGTTTTGAAATATCTAAAAATTTCCGATTTTGTCCTGAAGGAGATGGAACCACTGCATATAAACCAAAAGGTGCGTCCTGTAATTTTGACCTATTGTTTTCTAAAAAATTATGCAATTCAATACGAAAATCATCGAGTGTAAAATCAGTTAGAGAAATACTTTCATTCATATCTTCGAGATCCAAAACTTCATCTCTAAGCTTTTTTAATTGTTTATTTCTATATTTTAGATCTTCTTCAATAAGTTCTTCTATTTGCTCTGTATTTAAAATATTATCTTCACCTGTTGCTGTAATGTCTACGAGTGCCATACGTGATTCAACACGTTCTTTTAGGTTAATATAATTATCAAGGTCTTTTGTAGGCCAAAAATTGACTAACTGAATTTTATCATTTTTACTTCCCAGACGATCAATACGTCCGTAACGTTGAATAATACGAACTGGGTTCCAGTGAATATCATAATTAATAAGAAAATCGCAGTCCTGAAGGTTTTGCCCCTCACTAATACAATCAGTTGCAATTATTATGTCAATTTCTTCATTCTGATTCATGGATGTTATTTTATTTCGTTCTTTAGAAATTGGTGAGAAATTAGTTAAAATACTGGAAAATTCATTTTTACCAAAAGTAGTTTTTGTCTCACTACCAGCGACTAAAGCAATATTTAAATTCAAATTATTCTTTATCCAGTCTTTCAAACAAATGTACAAATATTTTGCAGTATCAGCAAATGCCGTAAATACAATTATTTTTTTATTATCATTATTAATCGGATTATTTATTTTTTCCAGCATTAGATTTTTTAAATCTCTTAGCTTTGCATCACGTTCAGGAGTTACAGAAGAAGCATTATTATATAAATCATTTAAAGCTTCCTTATCTTTTCTTAAATCGCCTAACCAGATTTCTAAATTTAAATCAGCTAAGTCAAATTTTAATTTTTTACCTACCTGTAATTTTTCTAATTCTTCAATGATTTCTTCTGTTTCTTCATCATCAAATTCTATACTTTCTAATAACTCTTCTTGTGAATTTATTCCTGATTTAATAAAATCTTTGAGCTTTTTTTCAAGCTTTTCAATTTTTTGAATTGTCCTATCCATTGATATTTCAAATGATTCAATAGAGCTTTCAAGTCTTTTTAGAAAATTTATTTTCATCATACCAATTAAATAATGCTCTCTGTCAGATTGTTTAAAACCTAATACCTGTGTTCCTGCGATATCTTCATATTTTTTCTGCATTTCTTTTTTTACATATGCAGATGGATTGAAAACAGAAAGCTTATACTCAAGTATTTTTTTATTTAGAGAATCATACGTAAAAAAACGATCTTTAATATCAATATTTGAATAAATAGAATGTGGCTTTAACCTGTCGGGAAATTTACCTATTGTATCCATTTCTTTTTTATAGAAACTTTTTATATGTTTACGACTTCTGGATATAGTTAATTCATCTAAAAGCTTGAAAAATGATGAATCAAGCTTTTCCATCAGTTGTTTGACATTTCTTTCAGGATTTTTTTTATGATCAGCCCAGAGTGTAAAATGAGTTTGGGCATTTTTAAGAGATGCTCCAATATTCTTGATTTGGGTACTTTCAAATAAAGCACCATCTTTACCTTCTGTTATTAAGTAAATCTGATTTCTAAGATCACGAAGATTATTATTTACAGGTGTTGCCGAAAGTAATAATACTTTTGTTTTTGGGCCTGATTTTATTATTTTTTCCATTAACCATTTCGCTCTGTTCATTGTAACAGAACCATCTTCTTTTTTCTTTTCTAAAGGATTTCCCCGAAAATTATGGCTTTCATCAATAACAACTAAATCATAAGCCCCCCAATTAAAAGTATTTTCATTTAAATCAATGCCATTTGCTTCAGAGCGTCCTTTTTTTCGCCCAAGATCGGTATGATACAAGACAGTGTAACTAAAACGATCTTTAATGAATGGATTAAGTATATTATTTTGACTTGATTGATAAACTGTCCAGTTTGAAGATAGTTTTTTAGGGCAAATTACCAAAACTCTAAAATTCATTAATTCAAAATACTGAAGAAGCATTTGTGATATTTTTAATAAATA
>CAYRDV010000352.1:0-7038 GCA_964422885.1 uncultured Candidatus Sericytochromatia bacterium | reverse complement strand
GGTAAGTTGGATTGGATCTCCGCCTTCACTTGTCATCAGCCAGATCTGATTCCACTGCTTTCCAAGATATGAGCTATAAACAACCCGTTTCCCATCAGGAGACCAATCAGGTCTTGCTTTCCAGGTTGTTTCCTCATAACGGATTTCCTGGGGGACAGCTCCTGGTTTTGCCTCCATTTTCCAAAAACCACCAGAACCCCAGATATGATTTTTATTAGAAATAAAAATTATTTCTTTACCATCAGGAGACCATGAAGGTGAAATATATTGATCAAAAACACTGTAGTAATAACGGGATAACATACTATGATTATCTTCTGTAATTTGTAAAATATTCTTTGGTTTACCATTTACAATCTCTGTCATAAAAATATGGAAACGGCCCTTAAATTTTGTAGAAACAAAAATAATTTTTGTTCCATCAGGTGACCACCTAGGTTCAACATTTACAGTTCCGTCAGAAATTAAAGCTTGGTCTTGTTTGGTAATTAAATTAAGTAGCCTGATTTCGACCTGATCATTTCTGTAAGATGAATAAACAACCAACTTACCGTCAGGAGACCAGTCTGGCTGGTAATCATAACCAGCTCCAGAAGTAATTTGCTCTGCAGTTGCTGAATTAACTTGTTGCCTCCATAATGAACCTTCCATAGAAAAAATCAATTCTTTTCCATCAGGAGACCAGGCCAAACTACCGGGTCCTGTGGTTGGCTGGGGTAAATACATTTCACGATAATAATAATTATGAGGTACTTTAATTTGTTTTAAGACAGGTTCTCTTTCGGCAAATACAGGATAGATAGATAAACTTAGAAATATAGATGAAGCCAGGAAGATTTTTAATGACTGTAATGCTTTTGCTGTCATGAATATACCTCATTTTTATTCTCTATAGGCTGAATTTATTGGCTATTTTAACATAAAAACATTATCAATTAGTAGAACAAAAGCTAATCACCTATATATTCAAACTCCAGTGGAAGTTTGGCCAGTTCTGAAATATAGGTGGCAATTTTTGAGGCAGGTTCAGCTTCAGGAATTCTTGAGGAAAAAAAGATTTCTTTTCGGTTTCTACCAATAATTTTGATCTGATAAGTAAAAAAGGCTCTTTCTTCAAGATCTCCTTTATATCTTACTAATACAACCTTATTTAATTGCACTAAACTATTTGGAGAATTATTAAAAATTTCAGTAAAAAAATTATTTTTTAGATAATAATCATTTTTATAATCTATTATCAGATTTACTTTTATTATTCTTTCAAGCAAATTATAAAAAAGAAAAAACAAAGGTAATGATAAGCATATAATAAAGACATTAAAAGGGATACGGGTATATAATATATACCCGGACAACAAATTTATTACAAGAAGAGAAATAATCGCTTTCTCAGAGATTATTTCAATAAGGCTTTTTTTCGAAGAAAAGATTATTTTTTCTTCATCAAGTAAAAACTCAGTAAAGCCATAGTAGGATTTATCAGTAAATGAATAAAGAATCTCTGGCATTGCCTAAAATGGAGAACCAGAAGGGTAAAAAATATAACCTGATGTTTTTGAGTTTATCAGATAATAAGGTTTCTTAGGATCACTTTCTATCTTAGTTCTAAACCTGTGAACAAGGCTTCGGGCATTGTCACTGGTTGCATGCTTTAAATCCCTCCATACTCCGGCAATAATATCGTCTATATCCAGGTTTTTTTCAGGATTAGATATCAAAAATTTCAACAGATCATATTCCATTTTGGTTAAATCCAGTGGTGTATTACCAAGAGTAGCAACCCTTTTCTTTTCATCAAGCAAAAATTTACCCACAGAAATAAAATTCTCTGTTTCTTCAAAAGTTTTATCTTTTGTTTGCTGTTGAAACTCGATCTTGCTTAAAATAATCAGTTCGACTTCCTTTAAATCAAATGGTTTTGATAAAAACTCCTGAGCACCAACTTTATAAGCTTTAATTCTATCCAAAAGCTGATGTTTATCAGCAGACATAAGAATAAAATAAGCCTTATTGGCATTCTGGTGCTGCTTGAGGATTCGACATACTTCATAACCATCAATTTCGGGTAAAACTATATCAATTAGAGCTAGATTAATTTTTTCTTTATTGACTAATTCTTTGGCTTGTGAAAAAGAGACAAAGGAAAACAGATTACAGTTATCCATATCTTCAAGAATGAGCTCAAAAGCATCAATTACATATGGATCATCATCAATTACCAGAATGTTAAATTTATCTTGCATCTTTCAGGGTATTGTTAATAAAATCCAAAATTGTCATATTACTGTTTAGTCAATAATCTAGCTTCAAAAATTATATAGCAAAAATTTATTTTTACATGCTTAAAGTAAATAAATATTTTTAAAAAGTGAGAAGAAGTTTGAAACAAATATTCATTTCAAGCTTCTATTCCTATACAATTAAAATTCTATATGTTTAATTACTTAATCTGATATTTTTATGAATAAAAAAATTAAAATTATTACAGTGGGTATAATTTTGGCTTGCAGTATAAACATTAAATCTGAAATACCAGCTTATGCTATGGATAAAAATACAGTTGAACATTTTAATATTTTGCATAACGAAATAAAGTCTTTTTTAAATAAAAAACTTACAGACGAAGAAAAACTTAAACTTGCAATTCTTTATAGAAATAATGGTGAGGATCAAAAAGCGGAAAATTTGTGCTTGGAAATAATAAAAAAATCTCCTGAAAATTATTCTGCTATCTATTTTCTGGGAGATTTATATAAAAGAAATTATCAACTTGAGACAGCAAAAAATGAGTTTTTAAAAATACCTGATAATGCAAAAGAATATAAAAACAGTCTTCTCCGATTATTAGAAATTTATGTTGCTATAAAAGATGAACAAGAAGTAAAAAGTCTTTTAAATGTTCTTGCAGGGCAATCAGACATTGCCCTTTATAATACAGCGATGGGTATATATAATTACTCAGCCTTAAAACTAGCTCCTACTGATGCTCTTATTAATTTTGAAAAAGCTTTTGCTGAAAATAAGGATCAACTGGAAGCAATATATTACCTTGGTTCTATTAGTCTTGACAGGAATAAGCGTGAAGAAGCAAGAAAATATTTTAATTCAGTAATTGAAAAGAATTTTTATAGCAGTGGAGCTCATGCTATTTTGGGGTATCTGGAATTTATTGACGGGCAGATGCAAAAAGGGGTAGATGAACTTAAAACCTCTCTGTTAATGAACCCCATGGATGTGCGTGGCCTTACCAGTTTTGGAAATGGAATGACTGATAAAAACTATCAAGAACTGGAAAAAGATCGTCATGATTTAAAGGGTTCAGAAGAATTTATTAAAGCCGGACTGGAAGCAGTAGGTTTAATAAATCTGGGTAAAAATAAAGAAGCAAGAAATAAAGTAAAATCTTTAGTAAAAAAATATCCTAAAAATATTCATTCATATATTCAGGCAGGAAGTCTTGAATGGTCTTTAGGTAATTATGAAGAATCGATCAAACTATATAAAAAGGCCAGAGAAATATCTAACGAATATGGACTGGCTAACAATGGGCTTTCGGTAGCAATAAAATCGTTTTTAAAAAGTCAGGAAAAAAATATAAAAAACCTTGATCTTGATTCCCAGGATTATTCTGATCTTGATATAGATTCACTGAAAAAAGTATTTATCAATTATAATGACCTGACAGATAAATACAGAAAAATAGTTATTTATTGTGTTTATCCATTTAAAAATTATCTTCCAGTTCTTGCAGCTTCAGGCTCAACACATTATATAATCCCTCTTTATGAAAAATCAACTGATTATAAACAGGGGCAATATGTAAAAAATCAAAGAAGCTTTGATCTTCGCCTTTGGGATGATATTCGCGGACGGGGAGGTTTTGACAGTGCGACTGGTATAGAAGATTTGCAGGGAGCATATTTTCTTGATTTTAATACTTTGACTCATGAATTTACCCATCAGGTACATCAGTATGGACTTACTAAAGAACAACAGGATAAAATAAAGGAACTTTTTAATAATGCAAAAAAAATAAATAATTTTATGGATTATTATTCAGCATCAAATGAATATGAATATTTTGCTCAGGGCGTTGAAGCATATAATTCTCCCCAGGGAAAATTAACTTTAAAAGCAACTGCCAAAAATACCCGAGAGCTTCTATTAAAAACGGATAAGCCTCTCTTTGATTATATTGTTCAGGTTATCCAAAAAACTGATATGAAAGAAAATTTTGCTTCCAGTTATACATTAAGTGGCGATAATTACTATTATCGTGGAGATTTTGAAGCTGCAAACGAATCATATCAAAATGCTCTTAAAATTTATCCTGATTATTATCAGACACTTAATAATATGGGAAATATGTACAGGTACTGGAAAACAGCGAAAGAAGCAAAAGAAGTACATCAAAAGGCAATTGAAAAATATCCTTCTAACCCTGAAGGATATCTAAATATTGGGGATGATGATTTTTACCTTACAGGTGATTATCAGGCTTCTCTGGAAAACTATGGAAAAGCATTAAGCCTCAAGCCAAATAATCAGGAAGCTTTTTATCGGCTGGCAAATGCCTATTATCAATCTGGTGACACCATAAATAGTATCAAATATTATAAGCAGGCTCTGGAGTTAGAGCCTAATTCTTCATATACTTATCTGGCATTAGCTTATAACTATTCTGTAATGGGAAATTTTGACAAAGCAAATGAAAGTTTTCTGAAATCTTTTGAAATTGATCGTAACTCGCCGGATGCCCATTCAGAGTTTGCTAAATTATTTATTGATCAAAATATGATAAATGAAGCTGAAAAAGAATTAGAACTTGCATTTAAAATAGAAAAAGAAAATATAGCCGCAATATCTGTTAATGCTTTTGTTGAGATTCAAAAAAATGAGTTTGGAAATGCTATAAATTATTTAAAAAAAGCGATTAAACTTGAACCGGAAAATCAGATTCATAAAATCAGGCTGGCTTATGCTTATACCTTACAGGGAAAAAAAGACACAGCAAAAAAAACTTTTGAATCAATTTTAAAATATTATAATAGTAATGAATTACCTAAAACAGTTTATGATAAAGAAAAAAACAAATATTTTTCTTATAATATAAAAGACATCCCAACAAAATCCGAATTCTATTATTATTATGGTTTATTTAAAGAAAAAAATAATGATATTAATGGATCAATAAGCAACTATAAAAAAAGTCTGGAGCTTTCAACTCTTTTTAAAAAGCCTTATTTAAAATTAAAAGCCTTATCAGAAAAAATTACTCTAGATAAGGATACAAATAAATTAATCATCCAATTTGACGAATTAAGCAAGCTCTAAATTAATTATGAATCAGAATAATGAATTTGTAGTTCCCAGCTTATTATACGGAAAAGCATTTTCACCAGAGGAATGTAAGCAAATTCTCGATTATTCTGAGGATTTACAAATTTTTGAAACAGCTTCTGGGTATGGAAAAACGGATTATTCCCAGCGAAAATGTACAATTAAAGCTTTGGAACAAAATGAGCATTCTAACTGGATTTATGCCCGGCTAATCTCAATAGTTAAAGAAGCGGATAAAAATTATTTTCATTATAAGCCAGAATACCTTGAGACAATCCAACTGATGAAATATCAGGAAAGTGATCATTTTATGTGGCACACAGATACAAGTACCACTTATTCGCATTATTTTAAAAGAAAACTTAGCATAATAGTTTTTTTATCTGAGCCTGGTGATTATGATGGAGGAAAGCTTGAGTTAGCTCCGGCCAGTCAAAATAATATATTGATGGAACTTGGTTATATGGCTCTTTTTCCATCATTTAAAGTACACAGAGTAACTCCAATTACCAAAGGCATAAGATATACCCTTGTAAGCTGGGCCAATATTTACTAAAAGTTTTTTCTGGAAACATATACTTAATTTCCTAAAATTCTTCTGATCTTTACATATTTAAAATGCTAAATACTAACCAATATTTACTTTTAGCTATTTTCATTAACAATACTTTACATTAATTAGCAACTAGTTGACAAAATAGATTAGCAGTGCTAGTATAAATTAAAGATTTTTAAAACAATAAATATTATTTATGGAGGAATTTTTAGATGAGTTTATTCAACAAAAAAGCAAAAAGCCAACTATCACTGTTATTAACTGCGGCAGTAATTAGTGCTTGTAGTACACAAATAACCGCAAATAATGTTGGTATTGATAAAGCAAAATCAATCGGGCAATATTCAGAGGCAAAAATATTACCTGAATTTATCAGAAAACAGCAGGAAAATTTTAGACAATATCTTGCTCAACAGCTTGAGGAACAAAAGAATTCAGTTAATGTTAAGCCTTTAAAAACTTTAACAGAATCTGATTTTAGACTAAATAACGGTTTCTCAACCAAAGCTGCTGGTCTGGTATTTAATGGTGGGCCTAAAAGCTCTGCTGTTACAGTGTTAGCTGGACCACCCGGTGTAGCTCCTACCCCATTTAATTTAACTTATGAGTACATGAGAAAATTAAGACTTGCTCTGGCTTACTCTGCTACTCCAAATATCCTGGGAACAGCGGATTTTGCTAAAATACTTGGTATAGGTACTGCTGGATATATTGGCCCGGTTGGAAGTTCCTACAGTTCCCCGGCAGAGCCATATTCCAAAGGCTATGCGCCAAACCCCAGTGAAATTTCCTTTACAAACTTTTTAAAAACCTTTGACTCTGTTGTGATGCCTAACTTTTTGCAGGGTATAACCAATCTCGGTTCTGCCATACCAAATAACAGTATTGGAACAGTTACTAACTCGGCTGGTGGTACAGCAATAACTGGTTCAGGTACAAGTTTTACAAGCGAATTTGTTGTTGGAGATGTAATTACTATTGGTTCAGATACAGGAATCATAACATCTATTTCCAGTGATACCAGTATGACAACTACTCCTATTACAAATGCCAATGCTGGTTCTACTTATACATACCTTACTCATACGCCGGTGACAAATAATACCACTGGCGCAATTAGTACTGTTATTCCCTCTCTTGCT